>DAOUYX010000119.1 GCA_030665925.1 Methanosarcinales archaeon
AGATTGAGACGGATAATGAACAACAGACGTGTTTGGCACGCTGCGATAGGCATAAGTCGTGTTTTAGATAACCTAAAAGAAACAAAGGATTTTGGTACGGATTTCGATGCGTTGCGGTATTGGGCTGAGCACGCAAACCATGAGGAATGGGAGAAGGATGAAATAGGAAAGGTCCACGGTGTCGGACTGATTACGTTCCAGTATTTGCGAATGCAAGCAGGTGTGGACACGTGCATGCCGGATAAGATAATAAAACGCGTGGTGGGACGCGAACTTGGAGTTCATGCAAATGATGATTTGCGGTTTATCGAGGAAATGGGGCGGTTATCGAAAGAGATAGGATATTCGCAGATATTGATCTGCTGGGCGATATGGCTGAGGGAATCGGATACTGACAAGGGCAAAGGGGAATGGGAAGCAGTCTGTGCGAGGTAGTATGTGAGGCAGGAGCGATAAATTTTGAAGAGGGGGATGAGGAAATCGAGTTAGAAGCAGGAGCGATAATAGCCGCAACGGGATATGATTTATTCGACACTTCTTCGGAGCCGAATTACGGGTATGAATATGTCGAAGTAATAACAGGCTTGGAATTTGAAAGACTTTGTAACGCTTCCGGTCCAACAGTTGGGTAGATAGAAATAAAGGGAAAAGAGCAGAAAGAAGTGGTTTTCATATCTTGCGTGGGGTCGAGGGAGAGAAGGGGAGAAATTACGAATTACCGAACTGCGAATTCTTGCTCAGAAAGAGCGGGGAACGAATACTGCTCTCGTGTATGCTGCATGTACATAGCGAAGCAGGCGCACTTGGTGAAAGAGCATATTCCGGATGCAAATGTAACGGTGTTCTATACAGATGTTAGAGCGTTCGGTAAGGGATTTGAGGAGTTCTACTGGCGGGTGAAGGAGGAAGGCGTGAATTACATAAGAAGGGAGCTAACTGACGAGATAAAAGTGGAGAGGGATGAAAATGGTAAGTTGAAAGTGAAAACGGTAAGTGAAGGTCGCACTATCGAAAAGGAGGCAGACCTTGTCGTGCTTGCAACTGGTATTGTTCCCCGAGAGGATGTTCTCGACCTCGCAAGGAAGTTGAAGACAACACAAAGTGCTGATAAATTCTTTCTTGTGGCGCATCCAAAACTTCGACCAATAGATACGCTTACCGATGGCATTTTCATCGCTGGATGCTGTCAATCGCCAAAGGATATTCCCGATAGCGTTGCACAGGCATCGGCAGCGGCATCGAGGGTTTGCAGCATACTGTCTCAGGAGTATATGGAAGTGGAGCCGATAATCGCAGAAGTAAATGAAGCGCTTTGCATCGGCTGTGGTTCTTGTGAGGAGGTTTGTCCTTTCGGAGCGATAGAGTTAAGAGAGGAGGAGAAGCAGTTAGAGGAAATCGTGCTCAGAACAAGGAAATCGTATGTGAATCCAGCATTATGTAAAGGTTGTGGCGTCTGCATTCCCGAATGCCCAGTCGGTGCGATGGCTCAAAAGCACTTCACGTCTGCACAGATAGAAGCGATGTTGAGAGGGGTTGGTGCGGGCATTAGCGCTATGACTACAATGTGAGGGAAAAGCAGAGATAAATATAAAATCGAGTGGGTGGGCAAAAAAGAAAAAATAAAAAAGAGGGAAAAATAAAAAATTAGTTTATCGCCTCTTCCTTATGTTTGTCCTTATACTTATTGCAGCGACAACCGAAAGCAAGCCTATTAATGCTATTAGTCCGATTGGCGTTAGTGTTGGGACTGCTTGAGGTCCTACTTGTTCTCTGGTACCTATGGTAAAATCATCAAATCCAAAAACATCCGTCCCTGCTTCTGTATTTCCAAATGTAACTTTAGTGAAAGGCTTCTCTAGATCGATGAAACCATAATAGATCACCGTTCCGCCAGGGCTATTCACCGTATGGGGAATAGTAATAGTTTCAGCAGTGCCATCTTCGTATGTTAAGGTAAGCTGACCACTAAAATCGCCAACGTCAACGCCATAAAACCCAAATGCTACCTGAGGTTCCGAGAATTCGATATAAAAACTGCTAGATGAATCCCAGTATTTATCTCCAGAAATAGGATATCGCCCATACCCATTTGTACCAGTCGGAACCTCATTGACATAGCCAGTGCCTTGCAACGTTGCCGTCCCTGCCGGTCCAAAATTCGCCGCTAATGGCGCAGTTGCACCATCCGCAAAACTTTCGAAATCCTCTGTGCCGGGATTATTAAGCTGCGCAAGGAACGCATCTCGCGCGGCATCAGCATTTGGATGACTCGTTAAACGAGTGTCTTCGCCAAGTCCTGTGTCTTCGCCAAAAAATGTCGTTGGTTGTGCAACTGCACTGGTAGTAGCTCCTGCTAAAACTAGAATTATCACAAATATTACCCCTACGCCCAACCTTGTTGCCGGCCTCCATGTAGATATAGAACGTCCTTCCATCTCTTTCTTCCTTCCTTCCCCTGCAATCACCATTATCGCTGCAATAAATATCCCTATCCCTTTCTTCTTGTTATCCATTTTTTTACCTCCTTCTTTTCTTTAGATAGGAAGGGGTATATAAAACTTTCGGAAACAAACTTTTTTTGCTACGCAAAAAAGTTTACTGAAAAATGTTACGCTTGTCTCATGATAACACAGAAGCATTTTACGTCTGAACAGATAGAGGCGATGTTGAGGGGGGTTGGTGCTGGCATTAGCACTATGGCTACAATGTGAGGGAAAAGCAGAGAAATTTAAAGATAAAATCGAGTGGATGGGCAAAAAAGCAAAAAATAAAAAAAGAGGGGAAAAAATAGTTTATTGCCTCTTCCTTATACGTATGCTTATCGCAGCGATTACCGAAAGCAAGCCTATCAGTGCGATTAGTCCTATTGGCGTTAGGGTTGGGACTCGTGCGAGTGCAGGAAGCAATGGTAACCCAAGTTTTCCAGCTCCCCAATACTGGTTCTCAACATCAGGCCATGTATCACCAGTAAACTCGTCTTCTCTCGCATTCATCATGAGTTCATAGTTGATAGTGCCCGGGTCTGCATCAGGATATGCATCCAGACACAACGCAACAGCACCTGCAACCATCGGTGCTGAACAGCTCGTCCCTGCCATCATCCAGTGTTCTCCATCCGGGTCAATATCCTCGATATCTATAGACGCATCGTCTGACAATGCAGACATCACTCCAAATCCTGATGCCGTGAGCTCGGGTTTCATCCTGCAATCTCTTGTTGGTCCATGAGAGCTGAAGTAAGCAAGTGTACCATCCTCGGCATATAAATAGCAGTCATAGGTGTTCGGATAAGAGATTGTGATTCCAACTATTGATACCTTTTGTATAGTATAAAAGCGATTATTTTAGCCAGTGATACGACGTATGGCTTTAAATGATGAAAAGGGTGTAGACCCCTACGGTAGAGACCATTGTAGAGATGTTTCCAGAGGCGTTTTTAAGAAACACTGCGCGAGAGACAGGAGTTGTCATAAGAGAGCGTAAAATTGACCCGGTTATTCTTTTCTGGGTGTTAACGCTTGGATTTGGTGTGCGTTTTCTGAGCACTATCCGGGGACTGAAGCGGAAATACGAGGAGAAAGCAGAGGTGAAACTGAGCATAAGCAGTTTTTACGACCGATTCACACCGGAGATGGCTGATTTCCTTCAGAGGTGCGTGCTCCATGCGATTGCGTTTCAAGCACAGCAACCCGGTCGTGTTTTGGGCGATAAATTGAAGCGTTTTAAGGATCTGGTTATCCAGGACAGCACGATTATCAGGTTGCATGAATCTCTTGCGAAGATATGGCCTGCTGCAAGGTCGAAGAAAGCCGCTGCGGGCGTTAAACTCTCCTGTGTCGTTAGTGCGATTGCCAATAGCCCTAAATCCGTCAGGATATACCCTGAAAGGACGGCAGAGGCTAAAATACTTCGGTTGGGACCCTGGCTCAAGGACTGTATCCTGCTCATTGACCTCGGATACTTCAAGTACCTCTTCTTTGACAGAATTGACCGTTATGGCGGCTATTTCGTCAGCAGGCTGAAAGGAAACGCCAATCCATTGATCGTTGGCATCAATCGTAAATGGCGAGGGGACTCGATAGATGTCGTGGGGCAGAAATTGCGGGAAGTTCTTCCACTCCTGAAGCGAGAAGTCCTGGATGTGGAAGTGGAGGTCAAATTCAAGCGTAGAAAGTACAAGGGGCAGCAAAGCACGGTGAATAGAAGATTCCGTGTGGTATGTGTTTTCAATTCGGAATTGGGAAAATATCACACCTATTTGACTAATATACCTGTTGAAATCTTATCCGCAGAGGACATAGCACTTCTGTACGGAGCGAGATGGGAAATTGAACTGATATTCAAGGAATTAAAAAGCCACTATCGCATGGATCAGATACCGAGTGCAAACCCAGAGATCGTGAAATGCCTGATTTGGGTTGCTATTCTGACGTTAATGTGCTCACATAGAATACTACGGTTGGTTCGAAATGCGAATCCTGAAAACGCTAACCGATACACGCCTTTACGATGGGCAAAGGTCTTCAGCGAGAACGCAGACAGATTGTTAACAGAAATACTCGACTGCATGGGGCTGAAACTGGATATGCTCACTTTATACGACATTTGTATCGGTCATGGATGCGATCCAAATGTCAAACGAGAGAGGTTGATGGAACGATGGGTTACTTAGCCGAACACGCATGTATACAACTATAAGTAGGTCATAGAGGGAACACAAGACGGCTGCAACCTCGATCATCCATGGAATCGGTCCCCAGAAATAGCCCAGAAGTTTGACCACCGGGCTAACCTTTTTCTCCGTGATTTCGTTATAACCATATTTTTGGAGTCGGTCTTTTGATTCCGAAGTAGAAAGTCCCTTTTTGTCGGATGCGAGTTTTTTTTTTTAATAGTTCTTCTATGTCTATACCCTTTGCCTCTTCCGTAGTTATGCCACTGTCCATCTTAACCACATTAGAATAAGATAGTTAAGAAATAGAGCCTATAATGGTATTAAGGGTATGAAAGTATGTGCCAAAACCCATCAGAATCATACCCGTGCCTATGGTAGCTAAAATTAACCCCATCAAACGTGTTATCACGTTGATACCGCTTTGCCCCAGATGTCCGACAATTTTTTCGGATGACAAAAAGCACAGATACGTGATCCCGCATAT
>DAOUYX010000046.1 GCA_030665925.1 Methanosarcinales archaeon
GTATGGGCACTATTATCATGAATGATGTCACGGTGGGTAAAAGCTGCGTGATCGGTGCCGGGACACTGCTCACCGAAGGTAAGAGCTTCCCACCCGGTAGTCTTGTACTTGGCAGCCCGGGCAAAGTGGTGCGCGAATTAAGCATTGATGAGATAGCGCATATACGAGCGGCTGCAACGTCCTACTGGGACAAGGCTGTGAGTCATCGGAAACAACTGTAATTCGGTTGACGCACGAGTTACGATAAAAAATTTTTCTCTGCGTTCAAAACGTTGCTGACAATTTCTAAAATTTCAATCGCGTCGCTCAACAATAAAAGTGCATCCGAGGATGAGGGAAACATCGTTATATCGTAAGAGTATAAATCCCTTGCACGTTTATCCGCGTCTATTATTGATTCGTAAACATCGTTTCTACCTTCCTCTATAATTCCTTTCTCGCGTAACAATTGCACTTTTTTCTCAGCGGATTCTCCGCGAATCTGGTTCAAGGCATACAGTATCACACGACCGGCGATTAACGCAGATGCAAGATAAGCACCCCTTTCGTATTCATTTATCGCATCGTTTACGTTTATCTCGTAGTTTATATCGGGTAATACTTCTGATAAACCTTCCAAATGCTCCTTGAGTGCAGCAAGTTTCTCTAAATCATCTTCCGACAGTGGAGCAGCCATGCTTTCTAAAACACCAATAGCTTTATCGCATTCTACGTCTATCTCGCTTAATAACGCTTTTTGCTTATAAACCGCCGAATAATCTCTCCCTTTTAGCTCTATATCCCGAAGATATACGCCGATGTTTTGCTCGGATGCTATCCCACCGAAATGTAGTTTTGCATCCTTGTACGCCTCAACAAGATTTTCCAACTCTTCGATGGGACCGAACAGTGAATCCCGTAGAGATTGTCGAAGTTGCTTTGCCTGGCTCTTGACGGATTCGAATGCCACTAAAACATCCGCAGCGTCACGTTTCATTAATGTCATTCTCTTTCAAACCCCAAATATTCGCTTTACCATAACAAACCTCGTACCTCTATTTATAATATACCTATCCCCTATCAATTAAAATTTCGTATTCGGAGTAGTTAGTATACGAAAGGAGACCATCATCAATCTGTGAAATAATTTCTGAACACAACGAACAGCAGAACTGCTACGATGCTGACCGAACTGCCAAATAGAAAGGTCAAACTGTGTGTAGGCGTCACATTCCACAAAAATCCGGCGATTAAACTCGCTGGTAACGTCATTATGCCAATCATCGTGTGAAACGTGCCCAATGCGGTAGCCCGTAATTCTCCGGCGGATAAGTCTGATATAAAAGCCCGCTGGTTACCATCCACCATGGCGTACACCACGCCGTAAAGCGGGAACAGAACCAAAAAGGCAGGGAGAGAATCGAAGAAAGCAAATCCGAGGCAGGTTACGGAAAAGAGTAGATAACCAGAAATGAGCACTCGCCGCTTCCCTATTCTGTCCGAGAGCGTGCCAAACGGAATGGCGAGCACGGCATAGAAGATGTTGAAAAGGATATATAAAAAAATCGCAAGGGCAATTGACTCCTTCGTACCTATAAAAGTAAAAGCATCCTTCGCCTTTAAGATGAAAAACATATAGGTGAAATTTGCCAGCGCAAAGACCGTAGCCACCGTAATGAAGAGCATAAGCGGTTTTGGCAGTTTCTTCAGGCTGATCTGTAAGCTTGTCTTTTGCGGTTCTCTCTTCCCTTCTTTTACAAAGTAAAGAGGCAATAGCGAAGTAAAAGCGACGATCGCAGCTATAAATATGGTTGACTTATAAAATGCGATTTGATGCGCGTGTTGTTCGAGGTCGAACCAGAAGAACCAAAGTAAAAGCAAAACAACCACCGACCCTGCAATTGCACCCAACGTATCGAGTGCCCGGTGAATTCCAAATCCCTTACCTCGCGCTTCCGGCATGGAATCCGCGATAATCGCATCTCGTGGCGCGGTTCTCAAACCTTTTCCCACGCGTTCAAAACTGACGAAGAGTAATACGTGCTGCCAGATCCGCGAGAACGACAGGAGCAACTTGAAGGCTGCTGAGGTCAGATAGCCACTGGAGACAAATATCTTCCGCTTCCCCGTTCTGTCTGACCAGTAGCCGGAAAGAACCTTTAAGATACTTGCGATACTGTCCTGCAACCCTCCAATTAACCCTACAATCAGACCAGTACCGCCTAATGCGGTGATGAACATTGGTAAAATCGGGAGGATCATTTCACTGCTTAAATCGTTCAGAAAGCTGACAATCCCCAATAGAAGTACGTTTGCGCTTATCCCTTTTAGATGCTTGTTCTTCATCACACACTTTTTCTTTTTACAAACCTTTTAGAAAAAGGTTTGATCCAAAAATATTCCCTTTTGGTGGGAGGGTTGATAAGGGGGGTATGGCCCCTTATAAGAAAACCTGTGCTAAAAGAAAAAATGATAGTATGTTTTTAGTCAAGGTTTTTACTAAGCCCTTACAGGGCTTGCGGGGTCGTGGGGCGGAGCCCCACAAAGCTAAAAAAGTTGTGTGAAAATCGGTGTAATCTTGTGGTTATAAAAACAATAGTTACTTCAACACCACCGACGCCAGAATGAACATCGCAACCGCTATGCCCGCACTGGCGAAGAAAGTGCCTTCAAACCCGCCGATGAGGTAAATTGCGCCTATTATGAGTGGCCCTAACGTCTGCCCCAATCGCAGCACCATCCCATTAAGCGACATAAAAGCAGCACGATACTCGGTAGGTGCAAGACGGGCTAAAAGCGTTTGAATGCTCGGCATGTTCATGCCCTGAGCGATGCCGAAGATTACTGTCGGTACTAAAAATAGCCAGATCGTGTGCACGAGCGGAACAATGAGCAGTGCTATGGTATAAATGAGACAAGCGACTTTTATGAGCGTCTTCTCCGAGAAGCGTTTGGTTAGCGTTCCTAACTGCGAAGAGGTTGCCGCAGTGGTCAAGCCCATGCTGGACGTAATAACCCCGATGAGAAAAGGCGAAGCACGAAAGCTCTCTCCTCCGAGTAGAAGGCTGAAATACGTGAGGTACGTGCCGTAGAGAATAATAAACGTGAATAGAGTAACGGAAAAGAGCCCGAGTACCTGTCTGTTCTTAATGCCCTGAAAGGCACTGCTCAGATAGTGCTTGAAGTCCTGACTGTTTCTGGGTTCCGGGCTCTTCAGTGAAGTCAAGACGAGAATTCCTACGGGAACTGCAAGTATGGATAGCGCGAAAGGGTAGTACCACGCTAAGGACGCCAGTGCGCCGCCGATAATGAGATAGCCTGGAATGCCAATATTGAGAACGGTGGCATTATAGCCCATGGCAGTGGCAAGTTGCCGCTTAGAATTAGAATAGAGATCGCCGATGATCGTGACGTTTAGTACGCCCAACGAGGCGGCACCGATGCCCTGCAAGAACCGCAAAGTCAGAAGGAGGTTGAAGTCGCGGGCTAACGAGCATGCGCAGCCGGCGATACCGAAGAGCAACAGCGACGGCACTAAAACTTTTTTCCTGCCGAATCGGTCTGCAAGTACACCCAGGATTGGAGTGAAGAGAACGCCTGGGAGAGTGAATACCACAATGAGCAAGCCAACCGTGGGCTTTGAAACTCCAAATGCCGTTTGTATCTCCGGGAAGGCGGGCGATATGCTGGACACGCCCATAACCATAATCAACGTTACGGCGAAGACGATTTGAAGATTCGGATCGCGATAAAGTCTATTTTGGCTTTCGGTCATTTTAATCAATTGTAATAAGTTATTGGGGTTTAAGTGTAATCTGTAACGTGCGAGATACTGATGAGCAATACCGTTTGGAATGAGGAACGGTAAAAAAATATATATGCAACTCGTCGTAATAAATACGCACAAAAAGCGTCGATGGTCTAGAGGTATGACTTGGGCCTTCCAAGCCTACAGCCCGGGTTCAAATCCCGGTCGACGCATCAAACTTTTAGAAAAAGTTTGATCAAAAATACTTCGCAGAAAAGAAAAGCGTTGACGGAAAAGAAAACTTGTGCTAAAAGTTATGTGTTTAGCTGAGGCGAAAATTTAGAAACCACGAGATTTCACGAGATTCTTGTGGATACAGGATGCCGGATACAGGTTTGACTTGTATCTTGCATCTTCAATTATTTTCTCGTGAAAATCTGTGTAATCTTGTGGTTACCTAAACCCCAGCGCATCCACTATCCTGCCCAATTCCACACCCGTAGTCTCATACCCCGCAGCATATCCCTTTGTGTTTGCGAGCAACGCAGCACCGATTAACGGCACGCCGAAGTTAACACTCCCTATCTCCACGGGCAACTCGAAAATTTCTTCTAAAAATTCTAACTCCTCATAACTGGCATTTTTATGCGCCAGAACACCTTTGTTCGTCGCTACCGCAGCCATACCCACGGTTTTTAAGCCCCCGATTGTGCCCTTATAAACCTTCACACCCAGCGTTTCCGTCACCACGTCTATCGCCTTCTCCGATAACTGCGGATGCACGAGGGCAACCGTATCGTTTGCCAGTATAATATTCCCAGCCGCGCTCATCGGATCACTATAAGGCACTCTGCTAAGCTTTACCTTCAGTCCTTCTGCACGTGTTAAATCATCAATCCTTTGAATCTCGCTATCCAGAGTATAAGGAGAAAAGATAAAGCCGTTCGAGTTTCCAACGGCTAAACAGCCAACCAACGAGGTCTCCGCGATTAACGTCCGTACTGCTCTTACACCCAAAGCGCGCTCCATCTCCGCAGCTAATTCATCGGATACCTGCGGAGGCAGAAGAACCAGAGATTCCGTGCAGGTCGCAAAAACCCCTATATACGAGCTGCCATCAACACTGAATAACCTTCTTATCTCTTTATCCCCTCGCCTTTTCATCACCACGATAGATACCTTATTCTACAAGTTCAGCCTTGATTACGTCCTCTTCTTCCGTTACCTTCACGCGTATCTTAGAAGGTGGCTTCTGCGAGCCGCGCGCCCACACCTTCTCGTTTAGCGCGCTATCTAACACAATATACTCAGACTTTGTATGCCTTACTAAAAACTCCCGTATCAACGTTATTGCACGGTTGCTCCGCTTCCACCTTGGTGCTTTCTTCACCGCTCTCAGTGGTATCGTATAAATGCGTTCGCCTATTCCCTCGCCTTTTTCATCTACCATTCTGGACACTCCTTTACACTACACTACACTTTTAGCTTTGACCTCCGCCAGTGCCTCCGTTTCGGATGCGTGGTCACGCGACGGCTCGTCTTTACCATTATCCATGCAGGAACTCTCCTGTTTTGTCTATTCGCCTTAGCAAGCCTGATCTTCCTGCCCACCGTGTTCTTCCCTTTTGCCATTGTCTAAATACACTCTAAAACTTTTTATTTAAATATCTTTGTTAAATTTTCAGATAGAAGTACACAAGAAAGATTGTTGTGTGGAATGAATGAGAGGGATTGAAAGAAGAGAAGATGAAATTAGGCGTTTCAACCGATTTTAGCGCTGCGCATTCGCTGTCACGACATCACGGCAAATGCAAGAACCTGCACGGGCATACGTATAGGGTAGACGTCGTGGTGGAGGGCGAAAAGAAGGCAGATACCGAATGCGTGGCGGATTTTGCGGAAGCGAAAGCGGTGATAGAAGACGTAATCGAGCTTGTAGATCATAAGTACCTGAACGAGGTGATCTCTTATCCTACAAGCGAGAATATCGCGTTATTTCTTAAGGACGAACTGGAAAAACGGTTGAAAGGCTCGAATTTGGGTGTAACGCTGCATTCGATAAGGATCTGGGAAGGAAAGGACAAGTGGGTGATGGTGGAGAGAGATTAACTCTCTATTACAGTGCCTCAAAGCTGATCAGATTCAATTCATACCTCATGTCCTCAGCGTCATAAGAAAACACGCCCTCTGCAATTATCTTATCGCCTTCTTGCAACTCTGAGATTGAGCTGGTAGTAGCCACTCGCATTCGATGGTTGCCGGTTTCGTCACGGAGATAAAAAACGCGCGTGTAAACATCATCGGCGTGACCTGCAACACGTATCTTTTTTCCTTTGTACTCCTCCGGATGTGCTGCTATCTGCGATACAAAAGAGATATTACATCCCGGCGTCATTTTTTTTATTGCGTTTCCTGAGACTACGAGTTCGTACTCGCCTCGATATAGCTGCACTCTGCCTTCAACCTCTATCTCATCGCCGTAGCTCAGATTTAACAGCTCCTTCCGATCATTCAGGGATTCGACAAATAGCATGAGTTCCGTTTGGTTTCCTTCGAGTTTCATTAAGACATTGCCATATTCGGTAACGCTGAACTCGGTAATAACACCTTCTGTACGTATGATCTCGTTTTCGTGGAGTGCAACCTCATCCAGAGGCACGAATGGGGGCGTTACAAATAAAGATATGCCGTATAAGAGGCACACACCCAGCAAAGAGAAAATAATTACCGTTTTGCCTATGGTGTCCATACTTTACGATTTATCTCTTTATCTCATTTATAACTGCGTATTTACGGTTCCAAAAATACCAAACAAGCCAAATTTTCATTTTTTTCTTCGCTCCATCCGTTCTCGTACCGCAGCCACGATTATCGGCAATGCAATGGTGGCATCACAGTAAACAGTAACTGCCTTCGCGTTTTCGCCTATCTTTCCCCACGATTTCGCTTCTTCTAAAGTCGCACCGCTTAAACTACCATCTTCCGGCGTCTTCGTAGTTATTTGTATGGCGTAATCTAACCCTTCCTGACCCTCTTTTCGTGGTGCTATCAACGCAGATTGGAATATAAAGTTCTTTGGCACACCGCCACCGAGTATTATCGCACCCGTGCGTTTTGCCTCGCAGAAGAGATCTATCAATTCCCGCGTATCGTCGAATGCGTCAACCTCTAACGCGCCTGCTTGTTTATATATCCATGCATGGAGCCCGATCATAGAATCTGCAATCGCAGGGCAGAATACCGGGACGTCACTGTCCACCGCACTCCGTAAAATAGAATTTCTGTCCGAAAGATTCTCCCCTATCGCTGTCAGCAGTTCTTTTATACTGTACCTTTTGTGATCCAGTTGCTCAAACACGCCTCTCAAGAAATCTTCTAAATGCGCAAATGCCTCATCATGCACCATCACATCGTATATCCTATCTATGCCCTGCTTCCGTAGCCAGCCATCATCTACCTCTATCTCCGCAGACCCAGCGGCAGCATTCGCATCCACACCACCGCTCATATAATGGTGTTCGCCAAGCGCTTCTATAATGTCATGCACGAGGTTTGCGCCCGTTGTTACCACCACATCCACGTATCGCTCCCGAACCATCTCCGCGAGTATAGTTCGCATTCCAGCAGGGACCAGCGCACCGGCAATGCCAATGAAATTCGTCGTTTCCTCGTTCAGCATTTCTTCGTATATGTCCACTGCTTTTGCCAACCTGCCAGCACCAAAGGCGCAACCCCGTAACCCCACTACCAGTTCGTCTACACTTGTGTGCTGCCCTATTCTAACGCCTTTCACTTCTTTTAATCCTTCTAACGCCTTTGAATGCGCGTCTTTACTCATTTCTCTATTCTACATTACATTTACGGACAAGAAAAAGAATAAAATCCTATAAGAATAGAAATGCTCAACCAAAAAAGTATCCATTCATTTTATAAGCATAAAACAGAAAGTAAAGTCACTGTGGGGGATATGGGTATAGGTAGGCGGGGCTGTAGGGTAGCCAGGCATCCTTCCAGCTCGGGGAGCTGGTAACCGGAGTTCAAATCTCCGCAGCCCCATCTTCAGTTCCTTACCTTAATTTAAACCTGTATGGATGCGAGAAGAGATGATTGGGAGTGTGTCTTTTAATCAAAGAATTTATTTTATACTACGGTTATGAATGGATGGACAGTCATCCAGTAAGTATAGTCTGCCGAAAGTTGTAGAGAAAGAGGTGAAAATAAAACATGTTTGACGAACCGGTAATAGAGATAAGCACGAGGGAAGTCGTTACCATAACGCCCGATACCTCGATAGCGACGGCTATTGGCATTATGGAGAAGAGCAAGCTTCACACCCTGGTTGTACGTGCGAACGCGAACGATGCAATGTATCTTGTTAACATACAAGATCTGCTTCTTGCATCTAATCCAGACTCACACGTGGATGGATTCATGTTTAAACCACATGGCATACACAAAGACACGCCAACCATTGACGCAATATGTGAACTGATGGATAGTGGTCAGAGAGCGGCGCCCATACTTGACGATAGTGGAGCGCTTGCGGGGATTGTCACAGAGTATGACGTCATGAGACGAGGGGCTGAATCACGCACCTTAAAAGATGCTGAGGTGAGAAGGGTAATGCCCCGGAATCCTCTCTGTGTAGAAAAGACAGACAGCATTGGTAAAGCGCGAAGCATCATGAGAAAAAATAACATAGGGCGAGTTCTTGTAGTTGATGAAATGTCTAATTTGCTTGGCATCGTTACCGGCGGAGACATTTTAAGGAAGATTTACAAGCCAAAAAGGCGGATGACCGCAGGTGAGTTTACCGGCGAGAAGGTTACACGAATGGAACAGCCGGTTTCGACCATTATGAATGCTCCGGTGATAACCGCGGATGTCGATGCGAATCTCGCGGAGGTTGCGGATTTACTGCAGCAGCACGATATTCGTGGTGTGCCTATCGTCAAGGATAGAGTGCCACGAGGAATCATCACCATACTGGACATAATGCGCTATCTGCGCATGCTGAAAGAGGAGGCAATGGTGGAAGTTGAGATTCAAGGCGCACTCGATGAGGAGTATGAGGAACTCGCAGAGCGAATAATCGAGACGGAAGTGCGCAAAATTGCTAAATTCGCCAGAAGGATACACTGGATAAAGATCGCGATAAAAAAAGAGCGGGACCGAGGCGGTGTTCCGTATTATAAGATAAGCGCGCAGGTAAAAACCCCGGATAAATTGTACGTGGGTCAGGCGGAACCGAAACCCATCAAAACGATAACGGCAAAGACCGAGGATGTAGTGGAAGAAACGAAGGTGAGAAAGCGAAGATGGGACTTCATCGAGGTATTGAAGGACGCTTTGCTCTCGGTTGAGCGGCAGATAGAGGAAGACCGGGGGAGGAGACGGACAAAGAATCGGAAGTCGCGTGAAATGTAAATCCGGTCAGTGACCTCACGTAGCACTCTTTCGATCACATCACAATTTAAAATCCGCTACTGGAATATCCAAATCAACATCCAGCACGTCCAGTTCCGTCACTTCCGCTTCAACTCCGAGCAACACGCTTAAACTCGGATTCGTCCGTCCCTTATCTCCTGATATGAGTTCCTTTATATACAAACCAGCGTCACATTTTAGCTCCATAACGGCACGGTGCGCTTCTGCTCTAAAAGATACCAATCGTGCGGTAGCTACCTTCCTTTTCCGTACCAAATCCGCTCGCCTGTGTACGACTCGAGTTGGCGTCCGCTGTTCGATCACCGCACCGGATAACGCATCTAACGCATTTTTCACCGCGGCTTCGGGCACCGTATCAGTTGTTTTGAGCTCCACGTTGATCTGGTAAGTCTTATCAGCCTTCGCATTTTTTAGCTTCGCTACCATTTCTTTTTTCACATACTGAAGACCAGTCACTTCGATTTTACCTGCGTTATCTGTATTCACCGTCTCTTCGGCTATCCGCAAATCCACGGTCCTCCGTTTTTGCTCCTTTATCTCCAGCACAAACGGGCGACCGGAACCAAGCATGCGAGCATCTATATCCTCTCTCCCACATCCGTGCAGCACCATGTCCGTACCTT
>DAOUYX010000049.1 GCA_030665925.1 Methanosarcinales archaeon
GAGAAGGTGCAGGTTTACGGCTCTACGAATCTGAACGAACGGATTGGCGTGGTGTCCTTCACTATTGAGGGCTTACATCCACACGATGTTGCGTTAATGCTCGACGAAGCCTCTGATATACTGGTGCGGTCTGGACATCACTGTTGCATGCCGTTGATGCACTATTTAGGACTGGAGGATGGCACGGTCAGGGCTTCTGTATATTTATACAATACGGAAGGAGAGGTTGACGCGTTTTTAGAGTCGGTTGAAGTGATTGCAAAGGGGGCGTAGATGTTTGAAAAAGTTGAATGCCTAAAATTCCGCGAAGGTGCGTTCGTTGAGACGACGCATGAGGTGGTAAAGGAAGAGCCGTTAGCCCTCTACGTCAATGGCAAGCACTTTGTAACTGCGATGCTAAGTCCAGAAATGAAGAGGGAATTTGTAATAGGGCATCTCTTCACTGAAGGTGTTATAAGGGGCATTAGAGATATAGAATCCTTGCAGACTGAGGAGAATATCGCACAGGTAATATTAACAAACCCTCTAAAAGTATTTGCGGCGCGAAAGATCATCGTGAGTGGCTGCGGCGGGGAGTCTTCGTTCTTAAACGAATCAAAATTACCGAAGATACGTTCCAGCGTGAAAATTGATGCTGACGATATGTCCTTGGGAGTAAAATCCATTTTAGATTCACCGGTGCATAGGATCACAGGTGGTGTGCATCTGGTAGGGCTATTTGACAAATCTAATCGCAAATACGTTCCAATTTGCATATCAGAGGATATAGGGCGGCATAACGCACTTGATAAAGTAATCGGCTACGGCATAATCAATAACACAGATTTTGAACGGACCTTTATAGCGTGCACAGGTCGGATATCGTCAGAAATGGTATTAAAATGTTCGGTCGCGAATATTCCCGTCGTCGCATCGCGGAGTGCAACAACGAGCCTGGCGATTGAACTCGCGGAGAAGACCGGTTTGTGCGTTATCGGGTTCGTGCGGGGCGAAAAGATGAATGTTTATACGCATGCGGAGCGGGTACGGTGATTTGCTCCTTTTAATCAAGTTGTTTCAAAAGGCTTTACCAAATAAGAGAAAAATAACACTAAGGGGGCTGCGTAATTACGAACGATGGATTTATTAGAGAATGAAGTCGAACTGGTGACCGAATTATGTGAGCGAATACGAGCGGAAAGAGAGAAGATAAAGCCGAAGACTGCGATAAAGATACTGGATATCGGATGCGGTACGGGAAAACTCGCGCTCTATCTAAGAGAGGAGACGGGCTGTGAAGTGATCGGGATCGATCCAGCGCGAGCGAACGTAGAAAAAGCACGATTGAAAACGTCTTCAGTCACGTTTACGGTTCAATCAGCGGAGGAGATGACTTTTGAGGATAAAACCTTCGATTTTGCCGTTTCGCTTAAAGCATTGCACGAAATCCCCAATCCACAAGAAGCGTTGCGGGAGTCGAAACGTGTGCTGAAAGAAGGCGGGAAGCTATTTATTATTGACTGGATAGGCGGAGTTCCGCGAACAAGCAGTCACGGGCATGCGAAGAAGTACTTTACTCCTGCGAGGTTGAAAGCAATGCTTTCCGAAGCTGGCTTTGTTAACATTAGCGCCAACCCGAATAAAGAGGGCGCATTGATGTTAGCAGAAGGTGAGAAGACGAGCGCATAGTGCCTGCCAAATGCAGAATCTACAGAGATCCACAATTATAAACATATCCCAATCCACGGGAAATCATTTGCGTAACTTTTCTTATATCCTCTCCTTGTTTTTTCACCTCGTTTAGCGTCTTTTCATATAACGCATCGCTCAAAATAAGTGGATTCCCCCTCGCTACGTAAGACGTAAGCATGAGGTCCAGAGCTCTCTCCTCTGCTACGGACATGTTGCGCATTTTCTCACTCTTTACAAACAGTGGATTCTCTTCTTTACCTTCCATCACCTCTTCAGCTAATTCCGTGCCCGGTATGGGCTCTGCGATGCTTATAAAACAATCATCAAGATACAGGTCTTCTACTAACTCCCTTGTCGCTTCATAATCCTCTTCACTTTCCCCCGGATAACCGACGATAAAAGAACCTGCAACTTTCACTCCACTCTGCTTCGCTGCTTCCCTCGCCGCTGTTATATCCTCCACCTTAATCCCTTTCCGCATGCGTTTTAACATCCTATCGCTTCCAGATTCCATGCCCAAAAAGACCCAGCCCATCGTGTATTCCCTTATTGCATCCAGGGTCTCATCATTTATGGTATCCACCCTTATATCAGGGGCGGAGAGATTATTTTTGCTTATTATTGAGCTCACCGTCTCCAACAAATCCCCGAATTTGTAATAAAGTGAAGACGTCCCCCCGCTAATCGCTATTTTCTTCACGCCTGCTCTCTTAAACGCCTCCACTTCTTCCACGATATTATCAATACTTCTGCTCCGTATTCCTCGACCGAAGAATTCAGAAACCTGGCAGAAGGCGCAATTGAATTTGCAGCCCCGGTGCGTCTCTATATAAACATTCGCGCCCCGTATATCCTGCTCACTTATATCCTCCGGTATCTTTGGCAGAGTTCTGTGCTCGATGTCCGGGAGTTGCGTTGGCGGGTTTATTACTATTTCACCGGTTTCTTTGTATGCAATTCCGTCTATTTCCGCTACGTCGTACCCGTTCTTCATCCTCTCTACCGGTATCTCCCCTTCGCCTATAACAACCGCATCACAATCCAGATAGCTGAAAACAAACTCCGGGCATTGCGAAACAGGGCCTCCGACCACAATCATCCCTCCGTCCTTACATTTCCTCTTCAAGTCCTGCATAGAATCCCCGATTTCAAGCAGATGCAAAGTAGAGCCGAGGCTTAAGAAGATATAATCGAATTTGCCATCAAAATTCAAACTCTTTGAGAGCGTCACATCAATATCATCTCCCACCGGCCATCGTTCAAGAATTCCCGCTATCACGGCAGCTCCATAAGCGTAAATCCCCGGGGAGATTACAATTGCCCTTTTTTTCATGCTCTCAATCAATTTTAAATCTTCACATTACTATAAATCTTGGATGCGTGTTAGTTTTACCATACTTATTTACCGCAGAGCCCGCAGAGAACACAGAGAGTCAGAAAAATCATTTACTTCATCTCAGCGCTCTCCGTGATCTCGGCGGTAAACAAATATGTTTTATCAGAGAGTTACTATGAGCTTCATCACTTGAAGAAGTGGGATCCCGCACTCACACTTTAGTATATAATCTTCACAATTAGTGTGAAAAATATCGAATTAATATTAAACAGTAAAATTTTTAAATTCTCATTTTTGGGCGTCTGTGATAAAGCGAAAAGCTTTTAAATAGATGCTGTATAATCGTATACTTACCCTAAATGGGTAATAAAAAAGGGAGGATAAAGAAGTTATGGCTGAGATAGAGGATAAAATCGACTTATACGACGACAGAGGCAATGTGCTGGCGAGCGACGTGCCGCTATGGGCGATCAGTCCTTTGAGAAACCCCGCGATGAAGAAGATCGTTAACCTTACCATGCGAACAGGGGCTATTGACCTTGCGAAGCTGGAGAAGAAGATAAAGACCGGCGCAATCGGTGGCAGAGGCATGATAATTCGCGGTGTCGGAAGGAACGTCCAAATACTGGACAACGCGGAAGCGATAGCGAAAGAAGTCGAGGACATGCTGCGTGTCGAAGAAGGTGACGACACGAGTGTGAAGCTGATAGCAGGCGGAAAGCGGATGTTGACGCAGACGCCAACAGCGAGAATCCTATGCGACTATTCTGCTGGTCTTACCGCTGCAATGGGTGCGTTGACGCATGCGATAATTGACGTGTGCAATGTGGATATGTGGGATGCATCCTACGTGAAGGCGGCGGTATGGGGTATGTATCCCGAGGATCCGGACACGGCAGACGGAGCGGTAAAGATGCTGGTGGATATCCCAATGAAGAATGAAGGTCCGGGATTCGCGCTGAGGAACATTCCGGTGAACCACTTAGCAGCGACGGTAGGGAAGAGAGCGGTGCCAGGTGCTGCACTAACCATGATCTTGGAAGAGGCAGCGCAGTTCGAGATGGGCAACGCGATGGGACCTTTTGAGCGTGGACATCTCTTAGACCTCGCGTACGAGGGACTGAATGCGAACAACCTGCTGTTAACTCTGATAAGGGATTGCGGAAAAGGGGTATTAGCGGATGTCGTGTACGACACTGTAGAGAAGGCAAAGGCAGACGGTGTGCTCAAAGAGAAGAAGAAACTGGCTTCGGGGTTCATAGTTTACGACTCGGATGACATGCAAATGTGGAATGCCTACGCAGCGGCTGGAATGCTTGCCGCGGTGTGTGTGAACTGTGGAGCGATGCGTGCAGGGCAGTCAGTGCCAGGGAACATATGCTATTACAATTCGCTGCTGGAGCACGAGACAGGAATGCCTGGTGTGGACTTCGGAATGGCACAGGGAGCGTCGGTATCAAGTTCGTTCTTCTCACACTCCATTTACGGAGGTGGCGGACCGGGAGTATTCTACGGGAACCACATCGTTACGAGGCATGCGAAAGGGCAGTTAATACCCTGTTTCTGTGCTGCGATGTGCGTAGATGCGGATACCATGTATTTCATACCCGCGAGGACGTCAGCACTGTACGGAGAAGTGCTGGGAGCGATACCTGAGTTTGCAGAGCCACTGATAGCAGTTGCAAATGGCGCAAAGGAGATAATGTAGGTAATAAAGGAGGAACAAAAAAATGCCACAATTTTGGCCCGGAACGAGCCATGTAGCGGATAACAGAAGGAAATACATGGATCCTTCTTATACGTATGAGAAGTTGAGAGACATAGCAGAAGAAGACGTTGTGAGGTTGCTTGCACACCGTGCGCCTGGAGAGGAGTACAAGAGCATTCATCCGCCAGTGGAGGAGATGTAGGAGCCGGAATGCGCGGTTCGTGAGGCGGTAGAGCCCACGGAGGGCGCAAAAGCAGGTGACAGGATACGATACGTGCAGTTCACCGATTCGATGCAGTTCGCACCGATAACGCCTCAACAGCGAGCAAATTCGGCGCTTAACAGATATAGAGGGATAGACTGCGGTGTATTATCCGGAAGGGTAATCATAGAGGCTCGAGAGCGAGACGTAGAGAAGATGGCGAAGGATATGATTGATTGCGAACTGATGGATACCGCGAGAACGAGACTGTGCGGAAGGACTGTACACGGACACGCGGTGAGATTAGACAAGAACGGAATGATGTTCGATGCACTGCGAAGATGGGCGTTCGACGAGAGCACCGGAGAGGTCATCTACGTGAAGGACATGATCGGCGGCGCGATGGACAAAGAAGTAGTAATGGGAAAACCACTGCCAGAGGATGAGCTGTTGAAGAGGACGACGATGTACAGGAATGCACAGGGCGGACTCTGGCAGGAAGAAGATGACCCGGAGTCAGCAGATGTGAGTGCGGAGGTGCACTGGAAGAGAACGGTTGCCGGATTCCAACCCTGGCGGAAGATGTCAGAGATAAAGGGTGGTAAGAAGGACGTCGGTGTAGGCAAGTTTAAGTTATTCGTACCAAGAGGAGGTGTGGAATAAAATGCCATTTGGAGATATACAGCATAATTTCCTGAAAGCGATGTCGGACAAGTTCGCTGAGAAACCCGAAGATACCAATACGCAGTTCTACGTGTACGGCGGATGGCAGCAGAGTAAGAGGAAGAGAGAATTTGTCGAGGAAGGGAAGAAGTTAGCGTCGGCAAGGTTCTCGAATACGCCGGGATACAATCCGGACGTGGGGATGCCGCAAGGGCAGAGATACCTGATGCCTTACATGATGAACCACACGGACATCATGGTGAACATGGACGACCTGCACTGGATAAACAATGCGGCGATGCAGCAGTGCTGGGATGACATGAAGAGGACGATAGTCTTAGGACTCGACGATGCGCACGGGCTGTTAGAAGCGAGATTGGGTAAGGAAGTTACGCCTGATACCATCAGTCATTACATGGAAGTGTTGAACCACGCACTACCTGGTGGTGCGGTCATTCAGGAGCACATGGTGGAGACGAAACCATTGCTGGTGAATGATTGCTATGCGAAGTTATTTACTGGTGATGACGACCTTGCAGATTCTCTTGACAGGCGGTTCGTGCTGGACATAAACAAGGAGTTCCCCGCGGGCTGGGACCATCCCGGAGAGCAGGCGGAGCAGTTGAAAGAGGCGATTGGAAAGAAGATCTGGCAGGTTCTGCGGATGCCGACGGTCGTAGGTAGGATGTCCGATGGTGGAACGATGTTCCGATGGGTCGGCATGCAGGTCGGGATGACGATGATAAACGCGTACAAGTTGTGCGCAGGCGAATCGGTTACCGGTGAATTCGCGTACTATGCGAAGCATGCGGCGGTAGTTAAGATATCAAACTACATGCCGGTGAAGAGAGCGCGATCGCACAATGAGCCTGGTGGGTTGCCGTTAGGTATCAACGCAGACAGTACGAGATCTCCCGCACTGTTCCCGAACGACCCGATAAGGGCTGAGTTAGAGAGCATTGCGGTTGCCGCACTGGTTTACGACCAGTTGTGGTTCGGAGTATACATGTCTGGCGGTGTCGGATTCACGCAGTACGCAAGTGCGACCTACACGGACAACATCTTAGAGGACTTCTGCTACAAGGGATGTGAGATCGGGCTGGATTACGCTGACGGCGAGATGGCTTCGATAAAGGGCGACAAGCTCAACATGGACATTCTGGAGAAGATGATAAGAGCAGAGAACGATTACGCCATGACGCAATACGAGGCGTATCCGACCGTTGCAGAGTCTCACTTCGGTGGGTCTGCGAGAGCATGCTGTGTAGCAGCGGGATGCGGTAGTGCCGCTGCATGTGCGACGGGACTTGCACAGCCAGCGTTAACTGCATGGTCAATGTCTCAGTTAGGGCAGTACGAGCGCATAGGTAGGCTTGGATTCTTCGGCTACGACCTGCAAGACCAGTGTACTGCAAACTGCTCGTACTCGTACCAGAGCGATGAGGGACTGCCGTTCGAGATGCGAGGCGTGAACTATCCGCACTACGCGATGAACGTCGGGCACCAGAGTGCATATGGTGGTCTGGTTGCCGGGGCACACCTTGCGGAGAAGGACGCATGGGTGCTGTCACCGCTGATGAAAGTAGCGTTCGCAGACCGTGACCTGCCGTTCGACCGAGGTTACGTAACCAAAGAGTTCGGAGTGGGCGGTCTCAGAGAGTTCAAACCTGCTGGTGAGCGAGACCTGATCATCTCCGGTCACTACGGCCGATAGACGAGAGAAAACCAAAACGGAAAAAGGTTGAGGGATATTTTTTCCCTCATCTTATTTTTTATTGTATATAAAGTATAACTGCCGTAATTCTCTTTAAGACACAGATTAACACTGATTTACACGGATTTGTTTAGGGTGAAGAACAAAGTTGATTTTTATCATCTGCGTTAGTTAAGCCCTTTCTGGGCTTGCGGGACGTGGGCAGAGCCCACGAGCGTTAATCGTGTGGAATCTCGTGGTTTTTTACCCTTCCTTTTCTACTCGCAGATACTTTAAAAACCGCTCCAGGACGGCTATCGGAAGCGCAACATAAACTGCTTTCTTCTCTGAGCCTTCACGGGAATTGCAATCCGATCCAGAAGATTCAGAAGCATCCCATTCCACCTTCAAGTCTTTTTTACCGTACTTTCGCGCTAACTCCTTGAATTTCTCGAATATCTTCTTGCCCATCGGGCATAATTGCAGTGTGGGCACAGGACGAATAACGACGAAGGGGAACATTTTGCATGCTGAGGGGCGGGCTTCGTAAATTGTGCAGATGTCCCCTTTTAAATAGGGACATGGCGTCTTCAGAAAGTTATCCATCTCATTTGCATCCATCTTATCAAACAGCGCATCGCCGTCCAATCGGTAAAGTCGTTCTACGTCCTCATCATTCAGATGAATCGGCATCTCGCTACAACACAGACAGCACCGTTCGCACTCGAAATATTCCAGGATTTCCAATGCCAGCTCTCCAAATCTACGTCTGTCTTTCTCTATCGCCATAACGTTCCGTGACATGGTAAACCAGAACAGTTCATCGCCAACCAATTCCCGGAACTGCAAAGTCTGCTTTTTAAGATTCTCTTCATTCATTCTTCGTTCATAGTATTACGTGTTCCGGCGGGAATTTAAACCTTGTTTTGAATCGTTCGATATGCGTCTATCCTCTTTAAACTCCACTCGGCGTCATCCCGCTCTCCTTGCTCTTTCCAATATTCGTAGTTCTTTCGCCATGCGTCTACTGGCACTTCGTAGTTCGAGATATCCTCGCCTGCGAGCGACATAACTTCCGCAGCGTGTTCGTATGCATCTGCCGCTTCAAAGAAGTTGTTCATTGCAAAAAAGAAGTCACCAATGGTTTCGTAACGGTCCTTGCATGCGTCATAGTCTCCCGCCTTTTCGTGCATCTGGCATGCGAGACTCATAAAGAACGCCCACAGGGAACGCTCTCCGATTCGCTCTGCAAACGTTGACGCCACCTCAAAAGATTCTGCCGCTTCCTTCCATCGGTGAACCGCATCGCAAATCCGTGCAGCATTGAAATAGCCATACATACACAAAAAGTAGCTTCCTTTACTCTCCTTTAACTCCGCATAGCTTTTCCAAAGGGCGATTGCAGTCTCGTAACTCCCCTTCTTCTCTTCCTCTCTCGCCTCGCGTTCATAAGACCGTGCTTCTAAATATGCATCCATCTCGTTTTCCCCCGCTTTTATCTTAAAATCCACAATAAAGAATGTGCAACGTAATATATATAAGTTTCTAATTTTAATAGTGCATAAATATATTGTAGTTCGTGTTATTGAAGGGTGCGTCCCTTCTCTCTTTTACCTTCTCCGGCTTACAGAAACTGTACGTGTTTAGCTAATTTTCCGCAAAGCGTTTTTGATAAAACTTTTTCCTAAAAAGTTTTAGTGTTAATCTCGTGAAATCTCGTGGTTTCTAAATTTTCGCCTCCGCTAAACACATAACGTCAAAAGCTAATTAAAGTTTGAATATCCACTTCTAAAATGCACACTCTTCAATCTCTTACCCTGCTTTCCTCTGTTTCTATCCCTGTTGCATCCTCTTTTTTCTCTTTTATCTGAGTACTCCGCATATACCATGAGATCTTTACGCCTATAAATGATAGAATAGCTGCACCGA
>DAOUYX010000068.1 GCA_030665925.1 Methanosarcinales archaeon
ATTTATGTTCGAGGAGGGAAAGGGAGGAAAGATAGATAGATATACTCTGCTTTCAGATGTGACGATGTTGGAGGGTGGCACTGATTTAAGATATATTCAAGAGCTTTTAGGGCATAAGAGCAGTAAAACAACGGAGATATATACACATGTAAGCAATAAAGATTTGAGTAAAATAAAAAGTCCGTTAGATATGTGGGGCGGGAAGGCATGAGAGAGAACATCCAAAAGGGGTATATACGCATTGCAGATATAATGCCAATTCTGGATGATATGCGCATTGCGGATATACCGACGTTAGGCGAAATCCATTTTCACTTTAAAAATCAGGTCTTACTATGATAAAGGCAAAACTTAACTTAAATACGGATGTGATCGAATCTTCTGTTAGGGAATATAATAACTCCACTAATCCCTTCTACGAAGCATCATATGATTTGATAAAGAATAAATATTTTTGGAAAGATTTCAATCAAAACTGGACTGATAAACTAGCGTTGGTGTACAGTTGGATGCCACGAATAGCTGGAAAGGACTCTAAATTACAGATTGACGAAGGAGAGTCCTTTGAGGCGTGTATCCAAAAGAATTGCAAAAAAGAAGTGTTGGATTCAAACTTCAATCTAAATCGGGGCATCCGTATTGTCGACTTTGTAGAGGAAAATAAATGGAAATCTTTAGAGATAGCATATGACTTTGTATCAAAAGTTTCAGGGCAGATTGGGACTAGCAAAATTTTCCATTTCAGTTTTCCATCTCTGTGCTTGATGTGGGATAACGATCAGATAAAGTGGTTATATGAAAAAAACTCTCGAAAAACTGTATCTGGAGAAAACTATGTTGAATATCATAAATGGGCCAAAAAAATGCTAAATGAAGCCAAAGATAAGGGCCTTATAATACAAAAGTATGGGAATGAATTTCCGCGTATTTTGGACAAGTGTATATGGTATCAAGTTAAAAGGAGAAAGTAAGTGCGGGTGCACTTGATGGACTTCGCCTAACAGAGCGTATCTGGCTTCGGCTATCGCCCTCACCCAAATTCCTCGCTTCGCTCGGAACTTCAGATATACTCAAAACGTTAAACGCAATTCCGAATCTCGCATTCAAAAAGAAAAGCCATTTATAAGTGTATGTGTGTTATAAATGCTAAACAATCATAATTAGGTAATAGTATGAAAGGAGTAAAAGCGAAGATAACGAAGGCATTGCCAACCGGTGCACGGTTAGACTGTGTGGATAATACCGGTGCGAAGGTGTTACAGATAATAGCCGTGAAAGGATACAGAGGAGTAAAGAACAGGTATCCAAAGGCGGGAGTTGGGGATATGGTAATAATAACAGTTAAGAAGGGAAGGCCGGAGATAAAGAAGCAGATCCTGAAGGCGGTGATCGTGCGGCAGCGTAAGGAATACCGAAGACCATCCGGGATACGAATAGAGTTTGAGGACAATGCTGCGGTTATCGTGGATGATAAGGGTGCGCCAAAGGGTTCGGAGATACGAGGACCGGTTGCGAGAGAAGCAGTAGAGCGGTTCACAACGATAGCTTCTGCCGCGTCGATAATCGTGTAATCCTGAGCTAAGCGAGCGGGGGTTACCGAGTGGACAAAGGTGGCAGACTCAAGATCTGCTCCCGTAGGGGTTCGCGGGTTCGAATCCTGCCCCCCGCATAACACAAGCCAGATGAGTCTTATGCTAACGGAAGAGGAAGGGAAACGGGGTTTAAAGCTCGCACGAGCTGCAATAGAGAAATACCTGAGTGAGAACACCAAACTCAAAGCGCCTGATGATTTGCCTGCGTGCTTTGAGGAGAAAAGAGGTATTTTTGTCACGCTGAATAAATTCGGCAATCTGAGAGGCTGCATTGGCTATCCATATCCCATATTTACGTTGAAAGAGGCAATAATAGAAGCGGCGATCTCCGCAGCGGTTGGCGACCCCCGATTTCCACCGGTAACAAAGGATGAATTTAGTACTGTGACTGTCGAACTCACGATACTCACAATGCCACAGGAGTTAAAAGTAAAGCCGAAGGAGTTGCCCAAGCATGTAGAAATAGGCAGGCACGGGTTGATAGTAAAGAAGGGGATGTATCAGGGGCTTTTGCTGCCTCAGGTGGCTACCGAGTATAAGTGGTCAGCCGAGGAGTTTCTATGCCAGACGTGCTGGAAAGCGGGCTTGCCACAGGATGCGTGGCTGGATGAAAATATAGAGGTCAGCACATTTGAGGGGCAGATATTTAAGGAGAATGAAACAACACGATGATAGAAATAGATAGATACAAATGCGGATACTGTGGTGCATGCGTTTCCGTATGCCCCACAGATGCAATCGAGCTGGTGGGGACGTGGATAAAGATAGAGGAGGGAACGTGCAATAGCTGTAAGGCGTGTGTGAATGTCTGTCCCGTGGGTGCGTTGGAGCTGGAACCCGATCGGAATTGAACAATACCTAATCGCGGGTTTATTTAACTTCATCTGCTGCCACAGGTAGAGAAGCTCAAATCTTCTTCGCGTACACGAGTGCATCCTCGCCGTCCGCATAATAGCCCTTTACGATGTGAGACGGTTGGTAGCCCTGCAGTTCATAAAATCGCATTGCATCCCTGTTACTTTTCCTGACTTCCAATGTGACAGTTTCGAACGCATCATCAATGAATTTGCGCTCCACTGCCTTTATCAACTTCTCTCCCACTTTTCTATTTCTGTATTCCGTATCCACGGCAATCCCGGATATATGCCCATGCCCTCCCCTTATAGCACCGCCGACAAACCCCATGAGCTTTTCCTCCGTGCTCTCCGACGTAGAAACAGCCACAAAGAAATAGTTCGTGGAATGGTGGAAGAAATCAGCGATATCTGATGCGGTATTTATCGTTTTTATGTTCTGCTTCCATAGTCGTATAATCTCTTGCAGATCCGACTCGACTGCTTTTCTTAGCCCGAACTCATCCATAAATACATTTCATTATATGCACGCTTTTGTCTTTAACTATTTTATTGGTTCGCAGGGTTATGAATAATGCTGGATGGCGGTAACCACCAAAATGAGCGAAGCGGAAAGGATAAAAAAGGACGTCGCACTTTTTGAGCAGAGTTTGGTTGAGCTTGATTCGCTATTGCTTACGGACAATGAGGCGGTGGTGGTGGATCATGCAAAGCGATATTACGAGGATACGAAATATTATCTTGAGAAAGGCGATTACTTTACTGCATTCGGCTGTATAAACTACGCACATGGATTGATAGATGGAATAAAGAGGATGAAAGAGAAGTAATTTGACATTGCCAGATTAACCGCAGAACTCACAGAGAACGCAGAGAATGTAGCGGATAGGCGGTTATTCAAATCATAAGTTACATATTTCCTTTGCGGACTCAGCGTTCTCCGCGGTAAATTTGAAATGTGAGAAGGTCAAGGTAAATGTCATCTTTAAATCAAACCATCATTACCATATACCCGATAACAAACCCAAGTATCGCACCGGAATTGAGGAACGGCAGACCTGCATGCGGTTTCCCTCTGCCTGCAATCGTGCTCAGCACCGCATATCCCACCAGCGTTCCTATTAACGTACCCAAAGCAGGTGCGTTTATCACCCCCAGGTAGTAGGTAAATTCTGGTATATTATGCCCTAGGTAGGAGGCAAAATCAGATATAATCTCCTTATGATTCGCAGACACAACCAGCATAGTAGGGATAATCGCATCGCCAAGCCCCATGTAAAATCCGTCTTCCATCTCATCCCCCTTCGTTAAAGAGAAACTCCACTTCCGCGGCAGGACAAAAATGATGGGCATGCGCAGATCAATGACAGATTCCGCTAATGAGACCATGTGCTTCGTCTTATATACCGAAATCGCATCGTAGACCGCTAAGATAACCATCAAGAGCAGAACGGGCAGTATGCCAAGCGAAATGCCGAATATCGCCGCCGCGCCGCCGCCTATTATCAAGCCGGTCGCATCGAGTATGTACCATTCCGGATATTTATACAGTAGAATTGCAAGTGCAAGCGTTCCGATCTCCGGGATGAAGGCGTACGGGAGGATAACCACCAGTACGTAATAGATCGTTATCGCGACCGCGGCGAGCATCACGAAATAAACAAGCTTCTGACCGCCAAATTTAAACAAGACAAGAATAAGCGCCGTGAACACAATAATGATGAAGAAAAAGATAATTGGATTCAGTGGATCATCAGGATTTTCAAAAGCGGTCATGCCCGCCACGTCAAAGGGCGCTGCAAGTAGTATCGCAATGATCTGCGTGATCAGTATAAAACTCCCCATTCCGATAAACAGAGCGATACTCGTGCTTTTTTCCTCTTCTCTTACTCCTTTTTCTTCGTCCTTCTCAGTCATGGTATGTCGTACGTACGTAGTATCTAAGCTAAGATAACATAAGAAGGCAGTATCTTATTTATAAGCTTGCGCTGACTGAAACGGTGCTTTTTAGAAAATCACCAAAAATCCAAACAAACCCTTCAACCACTCAATAAAATCGCTGAATATGCCGAAGATATCAAACCCTTGCTTTACAAAACCCCCCAAAATATCCTCTTCGAGAACCGTCTCCGCATGTTCCGACCACCCACTTGCTACTTCCTCCTTCTCGTCGGTGAAATACTTATCGTTGTAATAAGTCCATACCTCCACCACTGGATACTCATGGTATTTCCAGTACTCGTATGAAACGCCATTTCTATTCACTACCTCACCGCGTTCTTCGTCGTAGAACGGACCGGAAGTAGCTTCTAAAACCTGCCATTTACCATCCTCTTTTAGCTCCACCCACGCATGACCGCCAACCTCACCGCCAAAATCGACTTTACCGAGAACCACCCGCACGTCTTCTGCAGGAACTCCAGAAGCCCTTAGCATGGAAACCAGCGTATTCGCCTGTTCAGAACAATCGCTGACAATCGCTCCTTTCACCGGATTCGTGTCCATAGCCTGCGTATCAACTAAAAAGTCCGCTGGCGACAGCCATTTCTCTCTTTTATTATGCAGCACCGGATCAGAAACCCAGACGAACGACTTCGCCTTTTCATAGATTTGCTCCTTTGTTAAGCCCGCAACCTCGTCTTTAACCGCATCTGGAGTGACAAATTGCTGATATGGCGAGACTTGCCCTTCTTTTGCTTCCCAGCCTTCATCAGCCATGTAAACCTTCAATTCCGGTATTTCCACCACGTCGTATACGTTCTTCTTCAGTTCGAGTTTTCTTATCTTCTCCTCCGCTTCGACTGCGAGCACTTCCCGCGAATAATTCACAAATTCTTTTACTTCGCTTTCGTCACCCACCTTAAGAACGCCTTCGTTTTCTATCAGTTCTTTCAGATTGTCCGTCTCCACCACAACGAGATTATAATTATCGGTTCTCACCAGCAGCTCCTTCGCCTGCAGCGGCAAAACGCAATCCCGCTCGGTTTGTAAAACGAACCTCTCCTTCTTCAATAACGGCTGCTCGATTTTCTCTATCGCCACTAACGGCTTTACCGAATTCGCCAGCAGCTTCTCTCGTTTAAGCTCCTTATCCGTGATGTTGACCAATTTAACCAATTTATTGTTCTCCACTACCAGCAATTCATTCCCTGCTTCCTCGATGAGTTGACCGTTCTTCTTTATCTGCTTTTGAGTCGCTTTTACAAGTCCCGTTTCTGCATCCACCGTAGTAGCGATTTCAACGTTTACCACGCCGTCCTCCACTTCTACCGACTGCGAGCTTTTGATTTTATAAACTGGCTTATTATCTTCTACTTTCAATTCCATCTCCTCGATTAATTGCGGCTCAATTCTCTTCACGCGCTCGGAGACAACGACGGGAAGAACCTTAATCTCTAACGCTTTCTCATCATGTATTAAATAAAGCTTCGCATCTTTGATTTCCAATTCATTGGTTGTAAAAGCAGTTACGTTATCCGTAGTAATACTCAATTCTTGGGCTTCTTTCTTGATTTCCACTTTCTTTGTTGTCAACTCGGGGGTTTCTATTTCTACCGAGATTAACGGTTCTTCCATTTGTTTAATATCCAACGATGTATTATCGATAGACACAAAATCTTCGGTCGGCTTGACTAAAACCGGTTGACTCGTTCTCTCGATGTTAATCGTATTTCGCTCAACAGCAACAACGCTGCGATTTGCTACTGTCAAAACCTGATTACTTTTTAATTCTACTTTTTCTTGCCCTTCAATCGCCACTACCTGTTTTTGTGAAGAAATCAGTGATAAATTCTCCTGCGCATTTATCACAGGTATCATACCAATTACGAAGAACAATAAAATCAAAGTTGCGTACACCTTTTTCATTTTCTCGTCCCCTCTCACTCTTGTATATATGTCATTAGTTGTACTGTTATCTTAAAAGTTTTTCGCGTTCTTCAAATATTTTTCAAGAACTTCGCCAATCTTTTGCTATCCTTATCCTTTTTTAGCATAATATCCGTTTTGAGCACATCCACACCTGTATCCACCGTGCATTCGTCGTTCTTATCGATGACCAGCACATCTAAGAAATCCTTGTAACACGTGTACACGCCAGAGGGCGATACCTCAAACCCTTTTGTACGCATGAGTTTTCCTGCAGGGCCGCTTACCGCTTCAGTGCCTACGATTGGTGAAATCGCCATCACGATCTTCCACTTGAGAAGTTCCCGTATTCCTTTCAAACTGAGAATAGGTCCGACGCTTGTTATCGGATTGCTCGGCCCTATGAGTACCAGCGCTTCGGATTCTTTCTCCAGCACCTCTACAACTGCTTCTGACGGGTTTACTTCATCTATGCCCTCAAAGTGGACATCTAAAACCTCAGGCTCACCATTGCGTGCCACCCAGAACTCCTGAAAATGGAGCTCGCCTTCAGGCGTAAGAATCTTCGTGCGTACCGTTGCAGGCTCATCAGTCATCGGTAGTATCCTTATGCGATCGGGGATGCCAAAGCTTCGTGCAAGCGCCGCAGTCGCTTCGGTCAGGCTTTTCCCTTGTCGCAGCAGTTCAGACCTCATGATATGCGTTGCTCGGTCCTTATCGCCGATCATCAGGTGCTCCAGACACTGCAACCGTTGCAACGTGTTATGCGTATGAAAGCTATCATCCTTGACGCCCCACCAGGTCTTCTTGTCCATTATGCCTGCTAAGGTGTACAATACAGAATCAACATCCGGGCAGAGCAAATTTCCCGAAATCCAGATGTCTTCCGCAGTGTTTACTATTATATTCAGCTCTTCCTCCTTGAATACCTTCTCCAGTCCCACCAGCAGCTTTGGTGTTCCTGTACCGCCTGAAAGAATAATCATAATCTCCTTAAAGCAGGATTACAAGATAAAACCATATTAAAGTGTGGGTTATTGTACCATGTTACGATAAACAAAGGACTTACTGTTAATCTACTGATTTCGCTCTGCATAATTATCACCGTGCAACCACTTGTATAAAGAACGTTTTCAAGGGTTCCACATCCGTTTCCCAGGGTCGGTGATAGGCCAATTTAAGGGCAGTCTGGCCTGCATTTACACACTCAAACCGGATGATTTGCACGCCCCCGGCACCGATGGCATCGGATTCCCGCTTAAATTCTATTTCACCCACTTGACGCATGACCTGCTCATCCAAAGGTTCGACCACCTCCCACGTGTAGCCCGTGGTTGGATTCGCTTCCAGCGTGATGCTCACGACTTGACCGCTCTTGAGTTCGACCGTGCTGCCGCTGTCAGCCGCGGTGAGCTGCACCTTGCTGGGACTATACGCCACAAAGACAACAACGAGGATCAATAAAGCGATAAGTGCCCCGCCAACGATGTACGTCTTCTTTTCCATTAGATTAGAATATCGCCTTTACGTATATTGGCACCACAAATATAAAAGCCTCTCCACTGCGAGGAT
>DAOUYX010000139.1 GCA_030665925.1 Methanosarcinales archaeon
AAATACGCCCAAAAGAGCCATCATCATAAATCGCTGCTTCCTCGTCTCTAAGGTTCGTGTCGCTTCTACCCCCGGGATATTGCATCCCAGCGAAAGAAGCATAGGAACTACAGCAAATCCATGCAGCCCGATTTTATGGAATACCGTGTCTATTAAGGTGACCAATCTTGGCATATACCCCGTGTCTTCAAGTATGGTCAAGATAATGTAAAAAGCAAATACAGCGGGAAGAACGACTCCAATTGCCACGTAAAGACCGCTGGTTAACACGCCAAGGTATTCGAATGGATGAAGCGCCGTAGGCTCGCCCACAAGAATCCCATAGATAAGGGTGCTTTCTTTTAACGTCGCTCCACCCCCCGGGACGGTTTGCACCAGCCAGGGTATAAGATACCTCTTAAATACTGGATCTAAAAGCATCATGAGGAAACTCAAGCCAAAAGTATAAAAGAAAGAGAAAAAACCAAACAGAACTGCTATCGCCAGTGGTATTCCCGTTGAGGGTCTGACAGTTAACTCACCTATTATATCTTTCAAGCTTCGCTCGTATTTCCCAAACCTGACCGTTTTATCGGTTATCTTATCAATTAAATCCCAACGTTCGTCGCTTGTCAATGTCATTGTCTTATTTAGCTCAGCTCACTCGCCCCATAATGTCCTCAATCTTGGCTGGTGATGCATCTTCTATTCTCGAAACAAGTTCCTTTAGACCCTCGCCGGTTATCGCTACCGTGGGCACTATCGGAATTTTGAGAATGGCTTTTAATTTTTCCACATCCACGTCTATATTTTTTACCATCGTATCATCCCACATGTTCAATGCGATTACCACCGGATAACCGCGTTCAATAATTTCCAAAGCTAAGTAAAGACCACGCTCTAATTTTGATGCGTCGAGCACGCATACAACAACAGAATCGGGATTCTCATCGAGCATTTTCACCGCTACTTCTTCTGCTTTGTCCTTCGGTTCCAAAGAGAAAGCCCCTGGAACGTCTATGAGTTCTATATCTTCGCCTTCTAATCTCATATATCCCCGTGTATAATCCACTGTCGTGCCGGGATAATTCGACTCGATGACATTTGCACCTGTGAGGCGATTAAAGAAAACGCTTTTCCCTACATTCGGATTCCCCATCAACAAAATTCTTTTCATTATTCTATTCTTCCACCTTAACGTCCACGATAACTTTATCAGCCAAACCGAGACCTACCGAAGTATTAGCCCTGCCCATTTCTATTACTACCGGTCCTTTTATAGGTTGGCGAGTTGTCATTCTCACTTTTTTACCCACTCTGATGCCCATACCCGCTATTTGCGTCCTAAAATCCTCCGCTATCTCTTTCACCGTTCCCTCTTCATCAAAATCCATCTCACTCAACCTCTTTTCCATTTTTCTTTTCTTTGGTAAAGCTTTCTTTCTGCGAAGCATTTTTGATAAAACTTTTCTTAAAAGTTTTAAAGAAAGGTTTTTTCACATCCGCCTCACGATAACTTTTTGCGCCATCCCACGACCGATAGAGACTGTGTTTCTATCAACCTCAACGGTAACGGGTCCATAACAGGAGATCACGCGAACCACGCTGCCTTCGAATAAACCCCTTAGAAACAACTTCTGGCGAATTCCGTGTCCCCCTTCGACAGCCATTACTCTGCCCTGCTCGCCTGGTTTCAACTGGCTTAACGGCATCGTGCCACCGTAATTCTCCTCTGCCATCTCCTCACTCACGCAGTCATTGCCCATTTTAGTCTCTTTCTATTCCACCCAGACCTTCTCTGCGAGACCGCGTCCGATAGTTACCAACTGCTCACCGATTTTCGCAAGCGCGTAGTTTCCTCTTTTCGGACTTGGTGCTGGCGTCTCCTTCCTGACCAATGTTATCTCTTTGCCTTCCTTGATTCCAAGCTGTTCAAATTTATCCTTAAGTCCTGTTCCGCCGATTATCTTGCTTATCTTCGACTTCTCACCTTCCTTCAGATAGTTTACCTGAATGGATTGCTCTTCGCGTTCTACCAGCAACTTTGATGCCTGTCCTTCGCCCATTCGTATCTCTGTGTCGTCTATTTTGAACACCAACGTGTCGTCGGGAAGATGGCGTAAGAACTCAACTTCGTTTCCTTTTTCTATACCGAGTTCAGCGAAATTATCTTCAAAAGTCTTTCCGCCTTCTATTGTCTTTACCGTTCCTTTCTCACCGTTCTCAAACCGTAAAAGAGGAAGCAGCTCACCTTCTCTCTCTACGTACACCTTATCTGCCCATCCGCGAGCTACGACTGCTTCTCTTCCTGCTGCTTTCAGTGAAATAGGTCCTGCGTGCACGTGCACTGGCTCAGTGGCTACCACCGTAAGTTCTGTTCCTTCTGAAATACCCAATTCCTCCAGGCTCCCTCTTACCTCGGAACCACCATCTATTTTCTTTACCACTACTTTTACCTCAGGTTCAACTTCGCTCAACAGTTTCATTTTTTCTTTCCTCTATCTCTATTTTAAAGTTAGGGAATGAAAAAACCTGCCCTAAATAAGTTAGGTTTCGACAAAGTGACCTAAATAAGTTAGGTTTTTGATAAAAAACCTATAATTAACCCCTTCGGTAATTTTTCTCTATTTCCCCCTCAGCACCATAATAATTATGCCCGCAATAACAATAATCGCTATGACAATCAATATCAAGAACAACGGTGGAAGTCTGAGAACGGGTGCGGATGTTGAGGTAGGTGTTTGAGTTGATGTTGCTGGCGGTGTAATGGTTGGAGCGAGTGTTGGTGTTTCGATTGATATCGGGATTGCGATGGCGGTGGGAACAGGCGATGTAGAAGGTAGAAACGCACTCCTACTTCCACCGCCAAATGGTTTAGATGGTGCTGGAGTAGGAGTTGGTTTGCTCAGAAGCGCAAACAGAGAGAATCCACCGAATTCCGTGCCGAGCGTTATAGCAGTATTTGTTTCTTTTACTTTTGTGACACTCTTTATTTCCTCTACGATTCCAGTAGTATCATTGATTTTAAATATCCAGACATTGCTTACTTCGTTAGCCGCAACCACATTAAACCAGTCTTTACTCACCGTGATGGTAATTTGTACTCCTTCTATGTCTTCAGGGCTAAGGTTTGTTCCTGATAGCTCAGTATGAACCACACAAGCAGTGTTATTGTCAATATCGGAATGGTTCACACCGGAGATGCCAAATGCCGCTATCAGATTGTTTTTTATCGCACTCGCATTTGGTGCCAAAGTAGCATTAGAGGACCTTCATCGGAAAGGAAGGCCGAGGAGTATTTCGTCCGAGGCACGAGCTTGGATAATCTCATTAGCATGCTCAAAACCAAAGGATTATGGTTACGCCTCCGAACTATGGACAAATCGGGCTTTGACGAGACATATACGAGATAATTGTACCGAACAAGGCTTTCCAGAGTTATCCCGGCTTTCTGGAGGGACTGTCTCAAAGATATTGAGTAAAAGCAATATCAAACCCCATAAAATCTCTGGATATAATGAACGCCGTGATCCTGGGTTTAAAATCAAGAGTGCGGCGATTCTCCACACCTACAAACAGGTAGAAGTTCTGCGAGAGAAGGCAAATAATGGAGAAGACATACTCACTGCATATATCTCCTACGATGAAAAGCCAGGAATACAGGCAATAGGAAACGTTGCCCCGGATTTACCGCCGGTACCTGGTGTGTATCCAGGTATAAGCCGCGATTATGAGTATAAACGGTATGGGACGCTCTCTCTATTGGCGGGCATTGATTTGCTCACGGGAGAGCTCTATGTAAGAGTCTTTGACCGACACCGCAGCAAGGAATTCATCGAATATCTCAAATATTTGGATAGCGCCTTTCCACCTGAGATGAAACTCGTAATAACGCTCGATAACCATTCAGCGCATACCTCCAAAGAGACCGGGGAATATCTATTAACGATGCCAAATCGCTTCTCTTTTGTATTCACGCCAACGCATGCCTCATGGCTCAACATTATTGAGTGCCTCTTTAGCAAAATGACAAGAAGCTTTCTCAGAGGCATACGAGTTTCATCAAAGAGGAACTCAAGGAACGCATTCTCAAATATATTGATGAGCTAAATCAAATGCCTGTGGTTTTCAAATGGGAATATAAAATGGACGAGATTCCGGGTGGGATGATGCCGAATGTTTATTGATATGATAAAAAGGAAACGTTGCACTAGTCACCTTTGGTA
>DAOUYX010000072.1 GCA_030665925.1 Methanosarcinales archaeon
GATGAGGCTTATGATTACATTAATAATTTTAATATCGCTTACACTGAAGAATGTATTGATTACGCAAAAAAACATAATTGGTATCCAATGGTTTGGAATTACGTGCATCCTAACTTTACTTTATTCTATTCACGCTTCCTACATACTTCCCCTCAGTCTGTTGAACTTGCAGCAGCAGTATCAAGATGGCATAGGGTTCGGATGGATGAGAGTCTTAGTAGGGAGGAAAAGGAGAAAATAGCTAAGGAATTATGGGAAAAATATGGCATAAAAATGCTAAGAGCTCTTCGCTTCGTTAATGTAACTCTTGACTTTACAGATTATATAAAAGATGAATCCAGTTTTACCCGGTTATATAAAAAATGATTCTTAGATATGATGGCTGCATATATCTTTCTCTATCTAATAAGAAGTGAGAGAGATAGAGGTGAAAATAGTTTAACCTTCCGTCCGCTTCGCCACTATCTTCTGCGCGAAAGCCTCTATTATCTCCGGCATGGATTCTATTACTTCATTTTTCAGTTGCTCTGTGTCAATGCCACCTTTCTTTAGTTTGTTCAATTCCGCTTTTAACGCTTCCACTTCGTCCTCTCTCGATATAAGCTCACGGTATCTCTTTTCATCCAAGGGTGAGCTGCATTTATTACAATAATCAGAAGTGGGTGGATTCTCAGCACCACACCGGGGGCATTTTCTAATTTCTAACTCATGTGTCTTCACTTTCGGTTTCAATATCCCTGCCAGCTCCAACCGCTTCTTATTAACATCCTCTGAAGTTAGGTGAGAGTACACCTTTAACATCCTGCTATCCGGAGCCCAACCGTAAAGTGTCTTTAGCTCCTGATCACCTAAGCCGTTACCCGCTTCTCTCGTTATGCTTGCGTGTCTGAAAAGGTAAGAATAGATTCGTTTATCAACGCCGGCTAATTTCGCCGTATTTTGTATAATACGCCGCAAAGAAGGTGCTTCTAATCTACCCCCGAAGCTACTTTTATTGAACGCTATAAACAGAGGCGCGCTTGTATCCTCTCTTAGCGGGTGCGATTCTAACCACTCCTTGATGTAAGGTAAGGAGTAGATAAGCCGCAAAGTACGCGCGCCGGTCTTCCCCCCTTCGCCTATTGTAACCACCGCACCGTATTCGTCAAACTTCACATCACCTACATTCAGGTTCAACATTTCATGCGGGCGCGATCCTATATCCCAGGACATAGCAATAGCCGCTTTATCGCGGGGGTTCACTGCGTAACGTATAATTTTCTCTATCTCTTCCTTCGTTGGTAGGTCCTCCGCTTTGATAACGTGCCGATCACCGGCGGGTCTTCGGTATCGCTCTTTTCTCAGAAGCCGGGTGTATTTATCCTCATCTTCACCATCGTTTAAACCACCTAACCACTTGTAGAATCCGGAAAGCAGATTGTAAGCGTTGGTTATCGTTGCCGGCTTCTTATCACGCAGGCTATACATAAAATCGCCGAAGTCTTCCCGTGTTACGTCCTCAAATCCTTTTCCGTTTAAGATAGGGGTAAATCGGACCGTATTTCTTATATAAGAGATGCGAGAGGATAAAGGACGCCCCTGAGATACTAAATGCTTATGGTAAGCCCGTAAAGTCTTCTGTTGCTCTTCTGTCACTTCGACATTCGGTAAATCCTTCTTACCTTGCTTTATCCTTTTGCCGTTTATAATCCGCTCTATCTCATCCTCTTTTTGCATTTTTTCACCACCAATTTATAGTACATTTATGACACTATAAAAAGGTTTATCTTCGGTTTATGACCTCCATGGTGATGAGCGGCGCAGCGGAGATACTTGCTTACGGGACTGCTGTGAAGTTAAAGTGAATTCGCCTTATGCAACTGCTTTTGGGAGTGCGTACGTAGTAAATAAAGACGGAAGAGAACGAAATAGGAGATCTCTGAGGCGGCTTTGAGACCATGAGCATAATAGTGGTAAATACGGATTTCGTCCCGGGTAAGGAGATAGCGGCGGTTTTAGGGCGTGTGAAAGTTTTTTATAAGTATCGCATGGCTGTCACTGACTGTGGTAGGCTTATAGTAGATCTTTTAGGACCTGTGGAAGTAGAGGTCATTCAGGCGAAAGAGTTCGATGAGAATATGACGGCGGGATTTCAGCAAATTGCCGGCGATGAGATGCACCCGGACGCAATATTCGAAGGTAAGATAATCGCACTGGGAAGGCTGAAAAAAAAGGCTGAGGAACTGGGTGCTGATGCAATCATAAATGCGCGATTTATGACTGCCAGGATAACGAGCGGAATCTCAGAGATGCTCGCATACGGGACTGCTGTGAAGTTAAGGTAAAATAAGGCAAAAAATAAAAGAAGGAGGATATTTAATTAAAATCCCCCGAATCCTGGTCCCATACTCGGTCCTGGGAACATCTGTCCCGGCATCATTGCAATAAACGCAGCAACTAGTATCCCGATAATGATTGCAGGTATGACTATTGCAATAATCACCGCGAGAACTGCTTTCCCGGTAGTGAGGTCGTGAAGTTGTCTCACACCGATGATTTCCACGATAAGCGCCCATATCCCTGCAATGAAACCTACGATTGGAATCCATCCCAAGATAAGGCTCGGTGTCATTCCGTAAATCACTGCTTTTATCGTCTGCCCCATGCCGTTTCTACCGCCAACGAGATACACCCAGATGTGAAGCCAGACTCCACCAATGAAGATACCGATTATTCCACCAATGAGTGCAGCGATAAAAACGCCTACTGCGGCCAAAGGTCCCGCTGCTGCTCCAAATGGCATCTGTGGTACACCAAACATCCCAAACATTCCCGCGATCATCGAAAACGCCACGGCGGCTATGATTGCAGAAAGCACAGCATATATCGCCAGAATGACGACGAAATACTTGAATGCATCGCCAAGCGAGTCTTCTCTAGAGGCGTCGAAGGTATCCGAAGGACTGAACAGGAACCCCTTTATTCTTTCCACTATGCTCAAGACCATTTTGCGTCACTGCAACCAAATAGGGATTTAGCCCTATAAAAACTTTTCCGTGAAATGATAGAACTTATCAGCAGATATTTCCCTTATAGTTTCATCCTTCCTATGTCTACATATCTAATACGGCTTTCCGTGCCTACTTGTTCCTTAAACGAAAATATCATTCGCTTCTTCACGCCGTGCGCCAACCGTACCGCCCGTGCTAATTCGGGCATTGAAAACACATGCTCTTCGGGTAGCACATGAATTAAATCCCGGGAATGTTTCTGGTTTGTTGCCTTGTACACTCTAAAATGCGAACCAAATTTAAAGCCGGTTTTTAGTATCAGCCCCTTTTCCCTCAAATCCTCGTAAACCGCGTATTTACCCATGAAATCGCTTTCTATGGTGGCTGCATGCTCGACGAACTGCTCGAAATTCAGCTCCAGCAGTCCTTTCTTTATCAAATAAGCCGCTTCAACCAGCGAAAGCAGTAACCTATTCTCATTCGTCAATTTGCCGTAAAAATCGTTTTTGTAGAGGTTCGCCGCTAAATCCGTATCCCATAAAATTACCTTATCTCCAAGCAAAAATGCTTTACCCTTTCCGCTCACTTCACTCTTTCTATCTTCTCGCTCGTCTCGCTTCTCAATCACGTCGTCAAACTTTGCTTCCTTCACATCGTAGTACGTGATGTCGCTTTCATCATCCACGACTGCAATAACGGGCTCCTTTCTCATGTTATGAGCTAAAACAAGGACAGCCTCCACGTCCTTCACCGATAAAAATTCTCGTTCTGATAAAATGCGGATGAAGTACCGTGCAGTCTTCGCTCCCGGCTTTGTTCCACGCGGATAGAGCCAAAAATCAACTCCACCGGGCTGCACCACATAGCCGCGCTCCTTCAAATCCTTGTACACGATATATCTCGCCCCGAAGTTTGGATAGATGCCCAATGCATGCTTTAAGAAATCTTCAAGCGTCAACTCCGATCCTTTTTCCTTTCTTATTACTATCCTCCCAGCCTCAAGCAAAAAAGCAGCCTCTTCCAGTGACAGCTCTAATTTATACTCCCGTTCCCCTTTTACACTCTTACCCTTTTTCCTTCCGTAACCCATAGACTCAAAAGTATCTGCTTCTGACCCTGCTACTATGACCTTTTCGCCTGAAAGTATCCCCTGCATCTTTATTGTGATAAACGATTTCTCAATAAGAAAAGAAAACAATAAGCTTTTTAAGTCTCTCTTCTCCATGTGCATAAAATAAAATGGATAATGGGGAGTACGACATAGAATACTTCAAGGAGAATGGATTCGTAAGGAAGCAATGCGAGAAGTGTGGCTCCCACTTCTGGACTCGTGACAAAGATATAAAGACCTGCGGTGACGCCCCGTGTGAGATTTATTCGTTTATCGGCTCGCCCATCTTCAAAGAGCGAAGTCCCGATGAGGTGCGGGAATCATTTCTGTCTTTCTTTGAAGATCGTTCGCACACGAGACTGGGAAGGTATCCTGTCGTGGCACGATGGCGAGATGACATATACCTCACAATCGCATCTATTGCGGATTTTCAACCTTTTGTAACGTCGGGCAAAGTCCCTCCACCTGCAAACCCACTCGTCATTTCGCAACCCTGCATACGGCTTGAAGACCTCGAATCCATAGGGAAAAGCGGTCGTCATTTAACCATTTTCGAGATGATGGGTCATCATGCCTTCAATAAGCGAGGCGTGGAGGAGATATACTGGAAGAATGATACCGTGAGGTATTGCGATGATTTTCTGAGACAACTTGGGGTGGATATGGAGAGCGTAACGTATAAGGAAGCTCCGTGGGTAGGCGGAGGAAATGCGGGACCGTGTCTCGAAGTCATCACCGGCGGGTTAGAGCTTGCTACACTCGTTTTCATGGACCTTGAACTATCTCCTCGTGGTGACATAAACATGGAGGGGCAGCAGTATCGGAAAATGGACACGTACATCGTAGACACGGGATACGGCCTGGAACGCTTTGTATGGGCTTCTAAAGGTACTCCGACGGTGTATGATGCGATGTTTCCCACCGTAATAAAGGAATTGGTAAACGCAGCAGGGATTGAACATCCGATAGAGACACATCCCGAGATAATTATAACGCATGCGAGTTTGTCCGGATCTCTGGACAGGGGCGAGATAGCAAAGCGGTTGGGCATTTCACTGGAGTCCCTCCAGAGCATATTGGAGCCGATAGAAACGATCTATGCGGTTGCAGACCATACAAAATGCCTGGCGTTTATGCTCGCGGATGGCATTGTGCCTTCAAATGCAAAAGAGGGCTATCTGGCAAGATTGGTCTTGAGAAGAGCTTTTAGGATGTTGAAATCCCTGGGGATAGAAACACCATTAGAGGAATTAGTGCTCATGCAGATAAAAACTCTCCGGAATTCTTTTCCCGAACTGCAGAAATCTGTGGATAGAATCGTTGAAATCGTCTCGATCGAGAAGAATAGATATGATGAGACGCTTTTAAAAGGCGAACGAATCATACGGCAGCTTGCAAAGGAATATAAAGGTAAAGCTAAGGTGCCTCCTGATCTACTCATTAATTTATACGATACCCACGGGCTACCGCCGGAATTTGTGAAAGACGTGGTATCTAACATGACAGACATGAAAGTCGGCAGTGAAGTGAACGTAGAGGTACCAGAGAACTTTTATACGTTAGTTGCACGTATGCACAGCGAGGAGCGAAAGGAAGAGGTGGAACCGTTCGTAGAAAGCCTGAGAGAGAAGACGAAAGCAATTCCAGCGACGATAAAGTCGTATTACGAAGAGCCATCTGCGATAGATTTCGAAGCCACCGTTTTGGATGGAGTTGATAATTTTGTCATATTAGACAAGACGCTCTTTTTCCCGGAAGGTGGTGGTCAACCCGCTGATACCGGCTTCTTGACTTTCGTGCGGAATGGTGAGACTGGTGCAAAGAGCGTAAAGGTAGTGGACGTGCAGGAAGTTGACGGTGTTATTCTTCATAAAATAGAGAACGGGAAGATAAGCAAGGGAACAGCGGTATCCGGCCACATAGATTCAAAGCGGCGAATCGCACACACACGGCACCATACCGCAACGCATATAGTGGTCTGTGCAGCGCGGAAAGTACTGGGTGACCATGTATGGCAAGCAGGAGCGCAGAAAGGAGAAAAGAGAGCGAGAATTGACATCGCACATTTTAAACGAATTTCTAACGCTGAACGAAGAGAAATAGAGTTGATGGCAAACCAGATGGTCATGGAGAACCTGGAGATAAGGACGAGCTTTGTGGATCGGAATGAGGCGGAGCAGAGATATGGTGCCCGTATTTATCAGGGTGGCGTGCCCATCGGTAAGAAGATAAGAATAGTGCGAATCGGCGAGGATCTGGATGTGCAGGCATGTGCCGGAACGCATCTCTCAAGGACTGGTGAGTGCGGTTCGATAAAAATATTGCGCACTGAGCGGATACAAGATGGTATCGAGCGATTAGAGTACGCAGCGGGTGAAGCTGCGGTCGAGGCGATCCAAGCGCAGGAGGAGCTAATAAGGAAGTCGGCTGCCGTATTAAAACTACCATCCGAGAAGCTTCCTTCTGTGGTTAAACGGTTCTTCGAGGAATGGAAACAGTTGAGGAAGGAGAACGAGCGTTTACGCGGCGAGATGGCAAATCTGGAACTCGAGCGATTGAAGGGACAAGCACAAGAGATAAACGGTGTAAAGGTTATTGCGGCGGTGTTGCCCGATGCAGATACGAAAGCGATGCTGAAAATTGCATCGCTGCTCTCGAATGAGAACTTCGTAACGATATTAATAGGTCGGGGAGAAAAAAGTGCATCTGCCGTTGCCTCAGTACCTGCCAATCTAAAGGATGATATACATGCTGGCGTGGTAATCAAGCGTGTTTGTGAAGTGCTCGGCGGCAGTGGGGGCGGTAAAGCTGAACTGGCACAGGGCGGTGGTAATAGGAGAGATAAAGTGCATGAAGCCCGTGATGTGGCTTTGAAATATATAGAAGTGGCATTACTACAAAGGAAAAAATAGAAACTGATATTATTAATACAAAAGAGAACATTAAGCGAAAGAGGTGCTATATCTGCGTGTATCTGATAATAGTGGGGTTGGGCGGAATAGGAAGAAATCTGGTGCGTATAGCGACAGAGGACAAGAATGACGTGGTGGTCATAGATGAAGATGAGAAGAGATGCAGAGAGATCGCGGAAAAATACGACGTCTTAACGATTGTTGGAGACGCAACGCAGAAATCAACCTTAGAGGAAGCAAATGCGCAAAGAGCAAATGCGCTCATCGCTACCACTTCTGACGATGCGGATAATTTGATGATGGCACTAACGGCAAAGGAGTTGGGTACGAAAAATGCCATTGCCATCGTGAATCAGGAAGAACACGTGGAGATGTTCAAGAATGCGAATGTCTCCATGCTTGAAAATCCGGACATGACCGTCGCACGGCATCTCTATCTTTCGGCGAAACGACCGAGGATAAAAGATTTTATTACGATTGGTAGAGGAAAAGCAGAGATATTTGAGGTTGTTGTCCCTGAGAATTCGCGTGCAGCGGGAAAAGAGCTGTCGCAATTGAATATAAAAAAGGGGATAGTGGTGGCGATAGAGCGGA
>DAOUYX010000079.1 GCA_030665925.1 Methanosarcinales archaeon
TGGGTTTATTCATGGCATTGCCTTCGATCAATTGCCCCTCCTTAATTTACTATTGTAGACATTATGATGCTAAATGTACTTAAGTGAACTACTCCGGTATGAATACCGGAGCATCCTGCTTCATCGACCTTCCATTGAAGATCTCCACAGGCGTATATTCGGGCAGTCCCTGCCCTACCTTATCTAATCCGCGATTGAGTATGTTTATCGCTGCGTTCTCGTCTCTATCCGTCACTAGCCCGCAGTACGGGCATTTGTGCACTCGCACTGCTAACGTCTTTGGGACTATCTCCCCGCAGTTACTGCAGCTTTGACTTGTACCTTTTGGGTTGATAAGTTCTACAACAGTACCAGCTTCTTCCGCTTTGTACGTTACGAAACTGATAAAGTCTGCTTTTCTTTCTGTCAACCTTGCCCACTCCCTGCGATCCTTGAATCAAAAATCCAGATATCAGCGTCCATGTCTCCCCATTCGCCGATTACTATTGTCGCATCCTTTTCCTTCCTGTCTGCTCGATAATATATTATAGTTAGTCGCTTCTCTTTAGGCCATCTATTTCTGGTCTCATAATAATCCTTGTCCTCAAGTATATTCCCGCTCTCGTCTGTGTAGTCTGTGACCTCTCCAACAGGATTGGACTCACCTGTGAAGTTTGAGGCCCCCTCTATCGTTTCTCGCTTAGCGTGTGCATTTATTGCAACCAGCTCTTCCGCCTCTTCCAGGATGCTACTCATGCGAATAAGATCACCCGGGATCCCATTGACCGGTGTTGACCCTTTCACTTTACCTCCGAAGCCAGAATCCTCGGTATCCATGTCCAAGTTCTGCTTCGCCGCTCCCCCGAAAATCGAGACCGCTACAAGTCCTACAAAGATGATAGCGAAAACACTCAGTCCTATTCTTGCGTTCATTCTCCTCCGCCTCCATAATAATCCCCATCCACTGGATCATGGCGATATATGATGCCGCAAACCGTACATTTCCCAAATTCGCCAGCTCCTTTAACTATTGTCCCATGACAATCTGTTCCTTTACATTTTTCCATCTTTTTCTTCTTCCTCCTTCTCCTCATTTGGAGTCACATACCCCGTACTTAAGGTACATGGCCTGTCTAAGCACGACCGCTTATGATTAATGCTACATAAAACATAATCCTCTAAGGGTATATAAAAGCTTTTCGATATTTTACATGTAGCAGTATAGCAAACAATACACAGCCCCCCCGGCACAAGCCAGCCGCCCCGTCAATTGACACCTGCATAGGCGGCATAACGAGCACAGCGGGGCTGCAAAGCTCGCCTACGCTGATGTAGATTTTACAAACTTCATTGAGAAGACCCCGTCCAGGTGCTCGTGACAGCTTATAAACAATGTGCAGGTCTCTATCATTCTAGTTAAAGCCTCTTCAACTTCTCCATTGTTGAAATGGCTGTTCATAGACACATAATTACGAACTACAATTGTCCAGGCTCCACGCTTGTCTTCTTCACTGATTGATTCCACTACGTCCAAAATAAGAGCATGTAAAGTGGGATCGGCGCTAGGTTCAACGTAGCTTAAAGGCAAGCTGCTTTGATGTGTTGTTGCGCCACATATACATTTGAACTCATCAATACTCATAGCTCTACCGCCTCTATTGGTAATTCGAGGTCTTCACTTTCCAAATCCTCTGCGCACTCACTACAAATAAGGCATTTCTGACCTTCATGCCCCCATTCGTGATTCAGATGGCGCTCTTTACCACATCGCTCACATGTACCCCGTTCAATGGGTGAAATTTGTTTAATTTCCGGGTTTTGTGTTTTGTTATGGCATACACCCTTTTTTGCTAACTTTCCTAACTTTCCTAACTCATCACCATCACCATGAACATTAGAACATAACTCACCTATACTCAGTTTAACCTCTTCGCCCCGCACTGTACTTCCTTCTTTTGAGGTCCCTTCTATTTCGTCAAAGTTAGATAAGTTAGTAAAGTTAGGTTTGGGAAGGGTATGCGTCTGTGTACTTTTTTCTATATCCTTTTTATATTCTTCATACACTTCTTCATCTATAATGTTATAGCCATATGCTTTTAATATGACCTTCTTCTCCTCTATAAGATACCACGTTTTGTTCTCAGTTTTCTTCTCCTCTCTTGGAAATCCCAACTTCTTCAATCTCATCGTAACCGTGCGAGTGTAAAAGGAATCACCTTCTTTCAATAGTCCTTTTTCCCGCAGTGCCTCTTCGTACACCTTCCCGATTTCTTTAGTGCTATGAGTACCATACAGTTCATATTCCAACAGCACAGAAATTAGCGTGACGTTCCACCCATCATATTCTTTACGCTCTATCTCATCACTTTTTGCATAGTGCAAGACGCGAGTAAATAAGTCATTGTCTATTAATTTAGCAATTGACAAAAGCGGAAAATATAAGTCGCCACTACGTCCTGTAAGAACGTTACTACTTATACGATCTTCGTAGCTTTGTTTAACCTTCTCAAATTCATATAGCCGCGCCTTGTAGAGTTTATCTCTAATCTCTGTGAATTTCTCCGCGGATGGATAAAACTTCCTCGGCTTTCCTGTTTGCATTACAATTTGAATGCAGCGAGAGCGCAGCGCTCGCAAAGCAAAAGGAAAGTCTCGGATATGAGTGAACGCCTTCATTCCGTAACCGTCAAAGTAGCGCACTTTATAGCCCTCTTCGGTCTTCTCAAGTCGTTTACAGGGTATATCTTTGGAATAGGAACTAAGCAACCAATCTATAATACTTGCGTAATCTTTAGGCTTTGCGAATAACCGTTCAATATTATCGAGTCCGTAAAAACAATGTGAGCCATCTATTTCTCTAAATAATAGTGCTTCTGTGATAGAAGAGGCTATAGTCCCATAATACGACAGGAAGGTTTGTACTTTCATCGCAGTTGTCTTTCCCGCTTCTGGCTCAGAGGAGATGAAATCAAAGTACGGATAGGTGTAGAAGATCTCGCGGTAATAGCTTGCCATGCTACCTAATGCTATCAACCGTGGATATATGCTGGCTTCGCTGAAAGCAGCATAATCTGTAACTATAGTGTACAACTCGGTGTACAATTCCTTCAACGACTCATATTCACTTTTGTAAAAGTCGAGGCTCGGTGCGGTTGAGATAGGTAATGCTCGGGCGTAGGTAAGTTCTCTTTTTATTTCACCATCTACTAACCGAATTTCAACATAAAATTGTTGTGGCTGTTGATTCACTTCTTTTTCCAAGACGACATAATTCACTATCTCATCTTCATGGTTGTAATCAGGCATGTTCAGCACGTCTTTTAGCGTTACTTTCTCTTCTTTTCCCTTTTCCTTCTCCTTTTTACTTTTGCGAGTCTCTGTGCATGTTACGCACATACCAGCTAGTAATGTTGAGCACTTATCGCGGATCGTCTCACATTTCCAGGTTTTATAGCCTTTTTCACGCGCATAATCAATGTTTTTCTGTGTTTTCTGCGCACTATAGTCCGATTGCAACTTGTAAACTTTGTGTATGTAATCTTCCGGGTAGTTATTTACCATCATTTCACCTAATAATGCCAATCTGAACTCGTGTCCTTCGCTCCCTTCCAACGTCCACATCTCGTCAATTGCACGCTTAAAACATGGGCGCAACCCTGTTGTTTTCAATTTCGGCAGCTTTGGCAGCTTACAGGGTTTTACAATTTTCAACGTGTCGAAGCCCGTAACGCCTTCTCCGTCTTCCGTTTGGAGAAAGCATTCACTCCAGCGCTTTGCCACCTTATGGAATCCAAATGGTAATTTGACGAGGTTTCCGAATCCATCCGTGCTGATTTTATCTTGCTTTGGGAAGATCTCTATTCCAGGATCAACCGGCTTCGCTATTCTCTCCAGGAACTCCTTCACTTCTTTCGCTCTGGTAGGTTTCTCGAAGAATAGCCACAAGTGGAAGCTATCGGGGCTGCCGCTTTCTTCCATTAAGATTCTATCGCACCCTATCCCGGCATTAACTAATCGCTGCCTCAATTTCTTTGTTTTTACTTGAGCGTCCGCCACATGTTCTCCATCAATATCTAGCACGCCCCATTTTACGTCCCCTGTCTTCGGCTCAATTTGGTAGGTGCCGATAGTTTCTTCACCTTTGAAATGCTTGCTCAGTACTTCATCTGTTAGTGGTTGCTTGACGCTTTTATAGTTCTGTTTTCCGTCCTGCTCTCTTTGCTCTGCATACACATCCTTCCGCGAAATGAAGAGGTGTTTAAATAGTTGAACAATCGCGGTCTTTTCGCTATCGTTTAATTTTGGAAAGCTTTTTATGCTCTCGCTCTTATTATTCATTGTGGATACCTCCTTGTATGAGATGTTTCACAGCTAGGGTAGGTGTGGACGTTGCCCTCGAAAGCTTGTCCACGCTACCATTATCCCCTCGTCGTCTTCCTTTTCTATTGCGTTTCACCATCTCTTCATTAGATCTCTCTTTCGCGACCTCGGCTAGTTGAATGAACAGCTTAAAAGCGCGAGGTAGTTCTTCTTCTATCTCGTTAATCCTTTCTTCCTCCTCTTTCATCTCTGCGCAGTACCAACCTTCGTTCGTCATCGGGAATAACACCAAGCTCTGCTAACTCCCGCTTAACACACCACCTGACGAAATTACAACCACCAATTCCCTGCACTTCTGCCACTTTTTGCAATAGCTCGTAGGTACTTGGATCAAACCTTATACCCATCATTTCAGATAACATTTTTTTACACATGCATTCAAATTTTGGTACTTGCGTTTAAGCAAGTTCACTAACCACGTCGGTAGATGTGGTTTGAAAGCGGTCAAACAGTCAAAAATCCGAAGAAAAAAGAGGCTAAAAAAAGCTTAAATCTAAAAAGAAGGATGAAAAATGCTGGGGTGGCAATTGTGAGACAGCTTCTTAGAATGTCATATTGGAGATATTTTTTGGTTATGCAATCTTGAAGATTTTGAAAATGCAGACGCTCCGCATTTAACACTCTCCCCAGCACCGTCTAAAAAACCAGCGATTTATCAACGCGGAGATCGCTGAGGGCGCAGCGTTTAAGGCAAGAGTTTTTCAATCCACGCTTGGTTTTTCTGTTGCCTCTGCGTTCTCCGCGCACTCTATGGTAAAACTTGAGGATATGGTGATTTCACAGAAAAATTCGACAGTGCCCACCCCATGTAATCTGCGTCAGCTGATAGTAGGGCTATTGAGTTACCCATACAAAACAGCGAAGAGCCAAAAGTTTTAGAAGATAGCGAACCTCTACGGGGGGAATTGTGAGCGATGTCCTAAAATCCCCATTGGAAGAAAGGAAACTAAGAAAGAGGGGACTAAGGGGTGAAAGGACCTGTGACATGTAACCAATACACAAAAACCACCTTATTGTTTCCCTTTTCGTAATAGACTATCCCTTATTTTCGGGTCCTCTCTTAACGCCTCTATGATCGCCGCTTGTACGTTAGGATTTTCTAAGAGTGGTGTAATGTCGGTATCAATTCCACTTATTTTCTCATCCCTCATATTCCTGACTTCTTCTCTCGCTTCTAATGCGGCTAATCGTTTCTTCAAAGCTCCATTCTCCGTTTTCATCTCCTCAAATTCCCCGTTTCTACCTTCTAACTCTTTCCGCAACGCCTCTATACTCTCGAGTTCTTTGCTTGGCTCCGGCCTGATAGAGAGATACTTTTCAGCTCGCTTATATGTTTCAAATAAATCCGCTTCATTCACCACATCATAAGCACCATTATATGCCGCTGCGTGCCCTAACATGTGTTCTACATGAAGCGCCACAACATTCTTGCTTTTCAAAATAGTGGAAAAACTCATCCTTAACGCATGTGGTCGGTATCTACTCCGTAACCCATTCTCTTTAAATTCGCCGTCTTCTATCTTTAGCCAACCTAACTGCCTGCAATAGTCACGCATACGTTTATCGAAAGTAGTTGGTGAAACTCTGCCCCATCGCCCATGTCGCTTATCATACCCGATAAATAAATAAGTGTCATCTGATTTTACAACGGCATCCATAGAGGCCTCCCTGTTCTTTGGTAGCAGGTTACCGCTATTCCGTTTCTGTAACCATGCCTCTATCGCTTCCCGCCCATCATTGCCTATAAAGCTCCAAAATTGTATGCCCGTCTTCGCTCGTGTACGCAGTGGCAGCCTTATTATTCCGTCCTCAATGCGCTTTATATCACGTATTTTCAACCCCAAAAGCTCTTTCTGGCTCAATCCTGATTGATATGCTGAAAGATACATCGCCTTATCCATAGGTATCATTATAGATGCAAGTTCCCGCATCTTATCAGGATAGATAACCTCCTTTCCGTTCTCATCACGTGGTCGCGGCCGTTCAATTAACTCTTTCCGCTCAATAATATCATATCCGTTCTTTTTGTAGAAGCTCCGGATGGCGCTAAGTTCGTAAGCAATAGTATTCGGTGCCTTACCGTCCTCTTCTCTATTTGTCTTATAAATAAGCATTATATCCGGGAGTTTTCGCTCGTGCGGTTTGCGCTGTTGCGTATCCTCCCACGCCTCTTCTAATAACTCATCCGGTGCTTTGTCACGTATATCGCAGTATCTCCGTAAAGCCCCAGCATATTGCAGCCTACCATGCCGCTCTTTCAATTTAGCGAGCCATGCTTTCACCTTAACATCTTTATCTATCCATTTCTCAACTGTGCTACCCTCTTCCACGGGGATCCCTAACTCGTTTCTTATCCGCGAAACCGTCCTTCTATCACAGCCTAATATTTTAGCTATCTCAGTAGTACCCTTACCTTCCTCTGCTAGGGCCTTCACTTCATCCCTATCTATCACTTTACCCTTAGGCATTTCACATCACTAAGTAATAGATATGCCGCAGTATATAAAGGTTTATTTTTTTTGTCTTGAGGTATAAACCACCTTTGTTATATCTTTATCCTTCAATGCGTGTTTTTCACTAAGTCTGAGTTTTGTTCGCGCATCCACCGCATAAAGAAAGCCCTCACCGAGGTCCGAATGAACAGAGAAAGCCAAATCTCGTGGTGTGCTCCCGATT
>DAOUYX010000101.1 GCA_030665925.1 Methanosarcinales archaeon
GCACCGAGGAAGGAGATTTTTTGCTTTGAGATCAATGCTTTTCCGGTAGCCGTTCCTTTCGAGATGCTTCTACCTTTTATTCTCATTATTCCTCCTCTCTTTCCCTTTCCATCATTCCTTCTAACGCTTCCGATATCATCCCCTCATATCCGCTGTCTATTGAATAACAAGGAATTTATAAGGATAAAACGGGTATTAATCTTTGAAGGGATAAAAAATGGAGGAAAGCGAGAAGGAATTAACTGAAAAAGAGAGAGAAGAGCAAGCGGAACTGCAATCTCTGGTGTTACAATTGCGGCAATATCAAGCGCAGATAGAACAAGCGACTCAAGAGCTGCTTTTTGTCCGGCAGGCGATAGCTGAGCATGATAAAGCGATAGAGACGATAAAGCAGTTGAAGAAGATGAAAGCGGGAGACGAGTTGATCGTGCCCATCGGTGCAAACTCATCTATTTACGTTACACTCAGCAGTACAGATAAAATAATCGTGATGGTGGGCGGAGGAGTAAGCGCGGAAAGAGATCCGGATGCCTCGATGGCGTATCTTACTGAAAAGAAGACTGAGTTGGAGACTTCACAGCGTGAAATGGCCGGCATATTGCAAAAGATGGAGCAGGAGGCACAGAGGTTACAGGTACGATTTCAAGAACTATCATCCAAATAGCGAGGGCAAACCTTAGCTTGAACGGAATCCGAGCTATAAAAAGGGAAAGGAAGAGGAAAAAGTAAACGTAAAAATGTTTGACCGGCTGAGGACGAAGTTTAGCGAATTTCGCGATACCGTAGTGGGGAAGATAAAGGATAAGAGCAAGGTAGAGAAGGTAGCGATAGGGGTAGAGCGAGAGGAGAAACCGGCACCAGCAGGCATAAGAGAGACGATAAAGGAGAAAGGCAAGGCGTTCTTAGGGCGGGAGACGATTTTAGACGACAAAGATCTGGCAAAGCCGTTAGAAGAGTTGGAGATCGCGTTGTTGGAGAGCGATGTCGCATTGTCGGTAGCTGACGAGATAATCGCCGGTGTGAAGCGGGAGTTAGTGGGTGGGCGGAAGAAATGGCGAGAGAATACGGAGGGATTAGTGAAAGATGCGATCAGGAATGCGTTGTTGAATGTTTTTTCCGCGGGTGGCACGCTTGATCTTGAGGAGTTTGTGGCGAAGAGCGAGAAGCCGGTAAATATCATTTTCGTCGGTGTGAACGGCACGGGTAAGACCACGAGCATAGCAAAGGTGACGAAGAAATTGCTCGATGCCGGTTATTCGATAACGATTGCATCTGCGGATACGTATCGGGCGGGAGCAACGGAGCAGATAGAGACGCACGCATCGAATTTGGGCGTAAAAGTAATCAAGCATCAATATGGTGCGGACCCCGCAGCGGTCGTCTACGACGCGATGAACTATGCGAGAGCGAACGGAAAAGACGTGGTTCTGGCAGATACCGCGGGAAGAATGCACACGTCCATAGATCTTATGGAGCAGTTGAAGAAGATCTGTCGTGTGACCAAGCCGGATCTGGTGATCTTCGTGGATGAAGCGGTTGCGGGTAACGACGCGGTAGAACGGGCGAAGAAATTTGACGAAGCTGTGGGGATAGATGCCGGAATGTTGACGAAGGTTGATGTGGATGCGAAAGGCGGAGCGGCTATTTCCATTGCGCATGCGACCTCAAAACCCATTTTGTTCATGGGTATGGGTCAGGGATATGACGATTTAGAGAAGTTTGATCCGGAATGGCTTGTAGATAGATTATTAGGTGAAAATGAAACTGAAGTAAGGAAGTGATGAAAAAATATGTTTCCAGAAGAGTATCGGAGCACACTTTTACGTTTGGTTGAGACGGATGAGGATATGCAGACCCTATTGGGGCTATTCCATCTATTGAAGAGTTATACAACGGAGGAAACGTTAGTGAGAAACTTCACGGTGATAACGGGAAAGGACTGCAAGGATTTATTAAAAGTGCTGAAGCAGTACGAAATTCTAAAGATTGGCGCTAATAACGAATATCTTTGCTTGTCCGGCTATGAAGCGTTTTTCAATGAGATTGCCGGGAGATATTCACTACCGCCCGGTGATTTATCGAAATATTTTGAGGATACCATGGAAGACGGGGATAAAGCAGCACTAAAAATGATAGAATTGCTTTTGAAGATAGGTAAACATGGCATTCCGGGGTCCACGCAATACGAGCTTATAAAAACGTACATCTCCGAAATGTTTTCACCGGCGATCTTCCATTCCTTAGAAGAAGATTTAATCAGGGAGCAGTTGTGCATCTACGGTAAAAGAGGAGAAAATGAATTCCTGGAGTTGTACCAGAGCGATGATAGAATAAAAAAAGTGAAGGAGCGGTTAAGAGCATGGAAAACAGATCAACTCCCCGAAATGCCCGTGATAGAACTGCTGGAGAAAGAGATAGCGGAACTCGTAGCAGATGCAAGAAGGAACATAAAAGCGCGCCGCGCGGAAATGGCAGAGAGGGCGGGGCTGTCTGAGGAGGAATTAGAAGAAACGAGGGGGTATTTCAGTGGTTTCAGCATAGATGAGTCCTCACTGTTTGTTGCGGGCAATATGATTGTAGACCGCGATACGCTTTACGTGGCAATTACAGATCGCTTATCGCGGTATGACGCACGGGAATGGAGGAAGGACTATCCGGTAGTCTTTATAACGGAAAAGCCACCGAAATGGCTATGGAAAATCGGGAGTGCGTTTAAGGATGCATATCCCAAATTATCCGACCGGAAGATAGCAATAGTGGTACCACATAAGGTGGCATACGCGAATTTCAACCAGAAGCTTCTTTCTGAACTCGTGAACCGGCTGGGGGTTAGTGAAATATCAAAAATTCCGAATTTAGGGATAGAGAATAGAGGACCCACAGTACCATCAAACTCTCTTTTGAAAGGAAAGGTTAATCATGGGGAATTCCCCTATTAAGCCACTTTATAGTGGGTATGAAAGTTTAAAAAATTTGTCAAGATGCGCCGTGAAGAGGAGCTGGAACGTATAGAACAGAGCATAAAAGCATGTAAGCGTTGCGAGTTATGGAAAACGAGAACCAATCCTGTTGCTGGTGCAGGCTCGTTATCCGCAAGAATACTGTTTGTCGGTGAGGCTCCGGGCTACTATGAAGATTTGAAGGGCGAGCCATTTGTGGGCAAAGCGGGGAAGGTACTCGATGAATTATTAGCGTCAATTGAGTTACAACGAAACGACGTTTACATAGCCAACGTCTTAAAATGCCGACCACCGGGAAATAGGAATCCCGCAACGGAAGAGATTAGAGCGTGCACACCTTATTTAGATGCGCAATTAGAGATTATTCAACCGGAGATTATTGCTACTCTTGGCAACTTCTCGTTAGCCTATATCTTCGATAAATTCGGGTTAAAGAAGGATAAAATAAGCAGAATACACGGTAAGGTATTCACGGTAAGCACTATTGCAGGTATTAAAATTAAAAAGATAATACCACTGTATCATCCTGCAGTTGCTACTTATAATCCAAACATGAAAGGAGCATTAATTGAGGATTTTAAGGTGCTGAAGAAAGGTTTTTAATAATGGGGCATGGATGGGAGGTTGTTGAGCGGTACATCGATGGACAGAAGGCGATACAAAGGGGGCGTTGTTGCCACGGTCAGAGGTGGCATAGACTGGCAGGCTCCGTACATTTGTGCGGGGTTTATAACTCCTTTTATATGCTCAAGCTTGCTTGAGTCTGCTCGGAGCAAGCCTCGCAATTCAGAGGCTGTTCCACAATTCAAAACTCCCAGCAAAAAGAAGCCGAAGTAGAAAAAAATAGCTACTTATTGACTGGTAAAAACTTTAAAATATCCAAACGAGATAAGAGAAAAATATGAAAGTAAAAGTAGTTTTAGAACCACAAGAAGAAGGTGGATACACAGTTTATGTGCCATCTCTTCCCGGATGCATCTCTCAGGGTGAGACGTATGAAGAGACATTAGAAAATATCAAAGAGGCAATAGAGCTCTATCTCGAACTCGACGAAGACGAACTATTGCAGCATCCACAGCTCAAAGTCGTGGAAGTTGTAGTATGAAAAAATTTCACTCTTCCCTGTTTCTACTATTAAGCCGTCGCCCGATAGTTGGGATGGTACTTCTTTATGATACGCTCGTCAATCCGCTTGAGCTCTCCTTCAGGCAGTGCCGCAAGTAAATCCCAGCCAAGGTCCAGCGTCTCTTCTATGCTCCTATCCTCGTTTGTACTCTGCGTAACGAACCGCTTCTCAAATTCATCTGCGAACTCTAAGAACTTCCGGTCTCTGCTCGTCAGCGCCTCTTCACCTACGACAGCCACCAAATCACGCATATCTCTGCCTTCTGCGTAACCCGAATAAAGCTGATTGGACACACCCGAATGGTCTTCTCTCGTCCGTTCCGGACCTATTCCTTCATTCATCAACCGTGACAGCGAGGGCAGCACGTCTACCGGCGGGTAGATGCCCCTTCGGTGCAGGTCTCGTGAGAGCACGAATTGCCCCTCGGTGATATATCCCGTAAGGTCCGGTATAGGATGCGTGATGTCGTCATCAGGCATACTTAAGATGGGTATTTGCGTAATCGTACCATTTCGACCTCGTATCCTGCCAGCACGCTCGTAATTGGTAGAGAGATCGGTGTACATGTATCCCGGATACCCCCTTCTGCTCGGAACTTCCTCTCGTGCCGCTGAGATCTCTCGTAACGCCTCACAATAATTCGTCATATCCGTAAGAATAACGAGGATGTGCATGTCATATTCGTAAGCGAGGAACTCAGCAGTGGTCAATGCCATCTTCGGCGTTATCACTCGCTCTATCGCAGGGTCATCCGCAAGGTTAAGGAAAGCAACTATTCGCTCTATCGCACCGGTACGTTCAAAATCGTGTATGAAGAACGAAGCCTCCTCGTGCGTGATGCCCATTGCCGCGAAGACCACGGAGAACGGCTCCCCGGTGGTTAACACCTTCGCCTGCCTCGCTATTTGCGCGGCAAGGGCATTGTGCGGCATTCCCGCGCCGGAAAATATCGGTAACTTCTGACCGCGTACCAGCGTGTTCATTCCGTCAATAGTGGAAATACCGGTTTGAATGAATTCTCGTGGATAATCACGTGCAGTAGGGTTTATTGCCGCACCGATAACAGAAAGTCTATCTTCAGGTATTATCTCCGGTCCCCCATCTCGCGGTCTGCCCAGACCATCAAAAAAGCGACCCACCATATCCTGCGAAACGCTTATCCTCATTATATCGCCGGTGAATCTCACTCGCGTCTTCGACGTGTCTATTCCGGAAGTGCCCTCAAAAACCTGAACCACTGCAAGTCCTGAACTCACTTCTAACACCTGCCCGTTCTTCTCTTCCCCGTCCGGCGTAACTATCTTCACTACTTCGCCATACGAGACACCCTCTATATTTTCTACCACAATCAACGGACCCGCCGCTTCCCTTATCGTTGTGTATTCACGTGCAGATGTATCTACCGCCATTTTATTCCTCCCTCTTCTTTACCGCTTCAAATTCGTCCTTCATATCTCTCATTATCTCCTCGTATTTAGCTTTGAACTCGTCACTCGGCACATATTTCATCCTCGCTATGGTACCCTTTATCTTCATCCCATCTATCTTCTCCATCCCTATACCTCGCTCTATCAGCTCGTTTGCGTGGTTGTACCATTGTAGAATGATTCTTGCCATCAGGTACTGTTTCTCCAGAGAGCAGAAAGAGTCAATCTCATGGTATGCATTTTGCTGTAAGAAATCCTCTCGTATCATACGAGCAACTTCCAGTGTCCCTCTTTCACGTGGTGGAAGCGCATCCGCACCCACAAGCTGCACAATCTCTTGCAGTTCCGACTCCTTTTGCAATAGTGCCATCATCTCCTCCTGCTGTTCCGTGAAATCGGGAGAAGAAGGTTTATTAAACCATTCTCTGAGATTACCCAAATACAGAGAATAGCTACGGAGCCAGCTTATAGCCGGGAAATGCCTTCTATCCGCTAAGGTTGAATCAAGAGCCCAGAAAACGCCTACCACACGCAACGTATTCTGCGTTACGGGTTCCGAAAAATCACCCCCGGGCGGCGACACCGCACCCACTACGGTAACCGAGCCTATTCTATCCTCGGAATCCGAGCATAACGTTTTTACCCTCCCTG
>DAOUYX010000118.1 GCA_030665925.1 Methanosarcinales archaeon
TATGATGTGCACGAACATGCGGTGTATCATAAGTTCTACGAGAGAAAAACGCACGAAGAAGTTGCAGATTTCCTCATATTTTTAAAAAAGAGCATAAACATTATCGATTGTACGCTACACTCGACTGTTGGTCAGCCCATATAACTAATAAACTGGCAGAAAAACTGAAAGGATATGCAATCTCCCTTGTATTTTTGCCTACTAATGCATCGTGGATGAATGATGTGGAAAGAGTCTTCGCAGATGTGGAAAAAAAACGTGTTGGCAAACTCAAATGAGCTTGATAGCGAACATCTCCAAAATAGAATCGCTAATTATCTTCACGCTGAATACCCTAAGAAAATATAACACGATATTTACGGCGAGTTCTATTTAACCGTGTTGATTTTTATCATCTGTGTCAATCTGCGTTAATCTGTGTCTATAATTTATTTTCTTGATTTGGATTTTTCACCCCCGGTTATTTCGTCTTGAATCCATATCTCCCTAACAAAGGCACGAAAACGACATCGCATTTCCGTTCCCGCTCAACTCCGTTTTTCTTCTCCACTAAATACAATGCTTGCCGGTATTTCCCGATGGGTATAGCCATCTTTCCACCGGTTTTCAACTGCTCAAGTAACGGCGGCGGCACATCGGGAGCGGCACAGGTCACACTTATCTTGTCGTACGGCGCATGTTCAGGCAGTCCAAGGGTTCCGTCGCCGAGTATCGCCGTCACGTTCTTATATCCTGCACGCTGCAAGTTCTCCTTCGAGAACTCAACCAGCCACTGTATCCTTTCTACGGAATAGATATGCCCCTCATCACCTATCATCTCAGCAATAACCGCAGCATGGTACCCGGAACCCGCGCCAATTTCAAGCACTTTTTCTCCTTTCTTAAGCTCTAAGTAATCGCACATCATCGCAACCATGTGTGGTGCGCTTATCGTCTGTCCTTCTCCAATGGGCAACGGATAATCGGCGTATGCCTGGTCACCGAAATGAGGAGGTACAAAAAGGTGCCTTTTGACACGCATCATTACCGTTAAAACTCCTTCACTGACACCTTGTCTCCTGAGATGTTCAACCAGTCTCTTCCTCCCTTCCCTGTATTTACTCTCCTCTTCCATCTTTCGATTGAGTAGTTAAGTTAAGTCAAGAATTAAAATGATAATTGCGATTTATTAAGCTATACGAGTAATTCGCAGAGCTTTACCATCCTGCCTGTTCTTCATCCGCTCTACGCTTACGCTCCAAGAAGCTGTACACCGAGCTATGAGGCGATCCATGTATCAGCATCGCTATTGCTTCGTGCGCGGTTCTTACTTCGTGCGCATATCCAATCAAGCTTATGGTCTTCCCGTAAACCGAGATTTTAACGTCCGCCAGATTCTCGATCGTCCACCGCGTTTTCCCATTTCGCCCTATTACACGCCCTTTCACCCGGTTCAGGGTCTTCGGAGAGAGGTGAGAAAGTGAAATAACCTCAAAGAGTAGGAAATCGTCATCGAGCAGTTTAAAAGCGTTTTCTGGAGAAAACCCCCTACCAATCGCCTTTACCACCTCCGCCACTCGAAGTGTTTTTACGGGGTCTCCGCCCTCTATGCCTTCTATATGCACTTCTCCTTCGGTACTATCTACGGTTATCGTGCTATCCGATTTTTTCTCTATATCGCCTTTTACGAATCCGTTATGACCGATGAGTACACCTATTCTATCCTGAGGAATCTTAACATGCTGGGTCATCATTTGTTTATCGCTCCTTAATTCTGATTGCAGAGGTTACACGTATTAATCATTTTACCATTCTTTGTATTTTAAACTTTGCTTTGCGACTTTTGTTAATCCATCACGGTTGGCTTTGTAGCTCTCTTAGCCCTTCACCATGCGCATTATTTCAGCTTCTGAATGATTGAGACCCAGCTTGTTGAAGTAGGTAACGATGTTCCTCACGTCCCGCCGGAGAAACGCATCGGCATGAGGATGGTTTAAAAGCAGAGCTTGCCCCATATCTATTATTATCGGCTCTATTTCAATTTCTGCACCTTCACATTCTCGCTCTGCGTAGCCTTTCATCACGATATTGAACTCACTGAGATCTGCGTGCACCATTTTTCCCTTCTCATACAGAGTTTTTACAGATGAAATGATACGCAGGAAGAGTTCTTCGAGTTTAAAATCTTCAGTGAGAATGTCTGCGGGAATGTCTCTCAATCGCGGTGCTGCAATCCCGTCTTTTCCTATAAACTCCATTATCAACACGTTTTTATCGCAGACGAGCGGCTTGGGAACCCGAACACCGGCGTCAAAAGCCCGTTTGAGATTCTTGTACTCCTTACGCGCCCATGCAAATATAATGTTTCGGTGATCTTTCTTTATGTTTTTAAACCGCGGATCGCCGATAATATAGTCAAGCATGGCGGTGAAGTTGGCGGTGTCTATTTTATACATCTTTATCGCCAGCTCCTCCTCTTCCGCGCCTAACGCATGGAATATGACAGACTCCTTGCCACTGCTTATAGGGCCCCCTAACGCCGTTATTATCCCTTTATTTGAGAACTTATACAGCGTTTCTAACGTGGGGATGTCGAAGACGTATTGCTCTGTTTTGCGATCACGGAAATCCTTCTTCCTGCGTTTGCCTTTGGGTAATTGCCGGTCGCTCACCCACTTCCCTATTTCAAATAGCCCTTCTTTCTCAGCCATTCTACTTGTGGTCGCTTATATCGGTAGATAACATCGCCCTTACCATCCTGAAAGTCCCAGGGGACGACTATTACCACGTCACCAACGGCAACCCATTGCCTCCGCTTTAATCTACCAGGGATCCGTCCCATTCGTTCAACCCCGTCCAAGCACTGCACGATTACTCTTCGCCCGCCTAACATCTTATCGACAATTCCCAGCACTTCGCGCTTCCTTTTCTGTGGAATGCGCACGCGTATTACTTCTTCCGGTTCTCCTGGTTTATTCAACTTTTTCTCCTCTTCAACGACTTTTCCTAATTATTATACATTTCCTCTGGTTTTTACCACTCCAACCTTGCGAAATATTTAAATGGAATATAAGCGTTATGAAGAACAAAGGGATATAGTAATATTAAGTTTACGCGTATCTTCGAGTAAAAAGTATTATGGTATAGAAAAGAAGGATGGAAGAAGGGATGAAGTTGAAGAGGTGGAGGAAAGGCATTTTATCACGGCTGTTAAGAGTTTTGTTTTTCAGGAAGGCAACGGCGAAGATCGGCATTTACGGGCCGCCGAATGCGGGGAAGACGACGTTGGCAAATAGAATAATCCATACGTTTGTGGATGAGAACGAGGATATCGGAGTTCCCACGGAGGTTCCCCACGAGACACGACGCGCAGTCCGGAGGAAGGGAATACTTATAGACTTGAAATCGAAGTCCGTGCAGAACCCTTATCTTAACACGACCACGAACCCCGACTCAACAGCAACATCAACTTCGGTGCAGAAGCCACGAGAAGGGAAAGCGAAATTGAAGCTTGATATCGTTGATACGCCGGGATTAGCGACGAAGATAGATTTTCACGATTTTATGGCTTTCGGGTTGGAAGAGCAGGAAGCGAAAAAGCGTGCGAAAGAGGCGACCGAAGGTGTTATAGAGGCGATAAAATGGCTTGACGATATTGACGGCGTTCTGCTCCTGATGGATGCGACCGAGGACCCGTATACGCAGACGAACATAGTGATCATCGGTAATTTAGAAGCACGTAGCATCCCGATGATTGTCGTGGCGAATAAGATGGACCTCCCGGAGGCAGCGCCGCAGAGGATAGCAGATGCGTTTCCTCAGCACCCAGTCATACCCATATCGGCATTGAAAGGGGAGAATATGGATGAGTTGTATAAGGAGATGGCGAGGAGGTTCAGGTGAACGATGGAAATAAAGATGGATCTGATATCTGAGGACAAAATAAATTCGATGAGCTCGATGGAGAAGTTGAGGTTTATACTGGACGGCGTGAAGTCGGGGAATATCGTGATATTAGAGGGCGGGCTCTCGTCAGAGGAGCAGATGAAACTCATAGAACTCACCATGACCGAAGTGGACGACGATTTCCCGGGGATTGAGATAAGCGGCTATCCGGCAAAGCGGAGTTTTTTAAATCTGAGGAAAAAGACGCGGCTCACCGTGATAGGGCCCGCGAAGGTGATGCACACGATAAAGCGGGATAAGGATTTGATAAGCGCGGTCGTTTCGGCGGTCTAATTTTGTAAGATGAAATAAAATGCATAAGTGTTTGAAATGCGGGAAGAAATTTGAAAGGATAACGAAAGAGATGTTGAAAGGCTGTCCCGAGTGTGGAGGCAAGCTTTTCCTGTATTTGAAGGACGGAGAGGACATAAGCGCAGCGGAGTTGGTGGATCGGATAAAGATAGACGAACGAGAGCCCGTAGAGGGTGAGAAGATAGAAAGCTTGCGGATTTTGAGTCCCGGCGTCTACGAACTCAATCTGGACAAATTGTTAGAGCGAAAAGAGATCGTAATGAGGCTGAAGGAGAACGGCACTTACGTCATCCCGTTACCATCGCTGTTTAGAAAGAAGCAGCAGCAGAAACGTTGATTGTGCCGTAGTCGGCTATTTATTTCTTTATGACAACTTAAACTCCTGCTCTGCAGCCTCTTTATCGATTTTCTCTGTGATCTCGCGTATTGGTATCTTATCCACGAGGCATATAAACTTTTCCCTTTTGCTCAGTATTTGTAGTGAAAAAAATAGAAAGTTTTTTAAGGTGTTAAGATCAAGCTTAGAAGTGGTGCTCAAAATGATAATGCCCGAAGAGGTAAAGAAGTTATTTGAAGCCCAGAGTATAGTCGCATTTGCAACCGCGAATGAAGAAGGAAAGCCCAATGTCGTCCCGATACTGTGGAAGACGATCCTGAATGACGAAACAGTGTTGCTCCTTGACAATTATATGAGGACGAGCAAGCAGAACCTTATGGAGAACGCTAACGTTTGTATCTCCTTCTGGGATCCCAAAACGAATGAAGCATACAAAATCAAAGGGATAGGAACCTATCACGCCGAAGGCACGATTTACGAAGCAGGTAAGAAATTCATGCAGTCGAAGAAGCCTGACAACGCCCCACGAGGCGTTGTTGAGGTTAAGGTAACCGAAGCATACAACATAAAACCAGGACCTGACGCCGGTAAAAAAATATAATTTCAAATTGTAAAGATGTTATAGTATCTCTTCTATCATCCTCCCGTAAGCCGGTCG
>DAOUYX010000132.1 GCA_030665925.1 Methanosarcinales archaeon
ATAGCCAGAGAGAAGCGCCTGATCTCTATAAAATGGAAGAGGACGTGGTAAAAAACCTTCACGATCTAACACAGCAAGAGATACTAATTATACACCAAAAAGATCCCGATTTGGGCTTTGCGTTTTATGAAGCGGGATATGACTATCTTCTTGATAGGGATACAGTGGTCAGGGATGGCAAGGCGGAGGGTATGATTATCGGTATGTTACTTGCGAAATCACTTGGAAAAGATTTCATAGGTTTTGCTGATGCCGACAACTACATCCCGGGTTCTGTGCGTGAATATATACTGGATTATGCGGCGGGATTTTGTATGTCAGAGTCGCCGTACAGCATGGTGAGACTTCACTGGCGATATAAGCCAAAGGTGGTGGAGGATAAGCTTTATTTCAAGAAATGGGGCAGGGTAAGCGAGACTACAAATAAGTATCTCAATCTCTTAATCTCAACACGCGTAGGATTTGAAACCCGAGTGGTGATAACGGGAAATGCTGGCGAGCATGCCCTGACAACAAAGCTCGCGGACATATTGAGCTACTCTACCGGCTACTCAATTGAACCCTATCACTTCATTTATTTGTTTGATCAGTTTGGGTTGGGTGCTGAAATTATTACGGATACGGATGCCGCAAATGCGGGAATTGAGATTTTTCAGATCGAAACGTTAAATCCGCACATACACGAAGAAAAAGGCGAGGAGCACGTTAATAACATGCTGCTTGGCTCACTCCAGACGATTTACCACAGTAAGCTCTGCAATGATTACGTGCGACAAAAAGTGCTTGAGGAGCTGGGAGATATTATGAAGTGGGAGAAGCCAAAAGAGAACGTCATAATGCCCCCTATTGGGAAGATTGACGCACAAAAATTTGTGAATTTGCTTGAACGCACTGCGAAAACATTTACACGATTTGAACGGGGAGCCATCGAGAGTGAAGTAGAAACGATAGCTTAAAAGAAGAAAACGTCATAAGACAATGAAAAAAATTCTTTTTACAGACCTCGACGGTACTCTGTTTGATCTCGCCGACTATTCCTACGATGCCGCTCTGCCGGCTCTGGAAGCATTGAAAAAGGAAAATATTCCAATTATATTTTGCACTGCGAAGACCTTTGTAGAGAACGAATATTACCGTAAAAAATTGGGGATTGACGATCCGTTTATTGTTGATAATGGAGGTGCAATCTTCATTCCCAGGAATTACTTCTCTTTTACGTTTGAATGTAAGGAGCGGAGCAATTACTGCGTTATCGAACTCGGCGCTTCGTATGGCGAGCTAAGAGCAGCGTTAAAAGCGATTCGTGAGGAAATGGGGTTCAAGATAACGGGTTTCGGCGATATGACCGCGGAAGAAGTGGCAAAAGATGCGAATTTAAGTGTAGAGGAGGCGGAACGTGCAAAGAATAAGGACTACAACGAGAGTTTCGTTTTTGATGAACCCGAAGAGAAGGAGGCGCTTTTGTTCGAGAAGATAAGAGAGAAAGGTTTTGAGATCACGCACGGGGGACGATACTACAACATTCACGGGAAGGACGCGGACAAAGGAAAAGCGGTGAGGATTCTCACGGCACTCTTCGAGCAGGAATACGGCGAAGGTGAAGTGAAGACCATAGGTGTTGGAGATAGCAGGAACGATATTCCGATGTTGAAAGCAGTGGAGCAACCAGCGTTGGTAAAGAACAAAAAGGGCACATGGCTTGATCTTTCGCTGACGAACCTTTACAAAGCGAGGGGTGAGGGACCGGAAGGCTGGGTTGAAGTCGTGGAAAAGTTTATAATCAATAAATAAGTGATAGATAGAAGAGTGAAAGATATATATGGCAAAGAAGAAGGCAGAAGAAAAAGATACGATTTATCTCGTTCCGCACACGCATTACGATGCCATCTGGTCCTTCACGAAGGAGGACTATTTCTACATCAATATGCTGCTCATTCTGAGGAAGGTGGCTGAGCTTCTTGAAAAAAACGATTACAAGTTTCTCATCGAGCAAACCTTTCTACTGGAGGAGGTGGAAAGGCGGTATCCGGAACTGTTCTCAAAGATTACAAAGCACGTAAAGGAAGGTAATATGGAGATTGCTGACGGCGAATACTTGATGGCCGATACAATGCTCCCGACCGGAGAAACCTTGATAAGAGAAATCCTGGTTGGTAAGAGCTATGTGAAGGATAAGTTCGGGGTTGATGTCCCGGTAATGTGGCAAGCAGACAGTTTTGGCTTGAATGCTCAGCTCCCGCAGATATACAAAAAATCCGGATACAAATATGTTGCTTTCCGAAGAGGAGTGAGCAAGAGAGCGCCTTCGGAATTCCTGTGGGAAGGTTTAGATGGAACAAGGATTTTAACACACTGGATGCCCTTTGGATACAGGGCAGGATTGGACTTGACAAAGCTGGATGAGAGCTATGAGAAACTCAAGGAAGTGGCAGCAACCTCCCGCATCTTGATGCCTTCCGGGAGCGGCGTTACAATGCCACAGCCGGAAACACCGGAGGTTGTGAAAGCGTGGAATGAGAATAGCGAGAAGAAGGCGCTGATGAAGATTGCAACGCCGCGAGAGTTCTTTGAAGCGCTGGAGAAAGAAATAGAAGATCTGAACCTTAAGATGGAAGTCAGAAAGGGCGAAATGTATTCCGGTAAATATTCAGAGGTGTTTCCAAATTGCTGCTCGAGCAGGATGTGGCTAAAACAGGTGCTTTGTGAATACGAGGGTTGGTTGTTGCGTTGCGAGCGATGGTGTACAATAGCCCATCTCCTAACTGCCCGCTATCCATCTGGAGAGCTGGAAGACCTTTGGCGGAAAGTTTTATTCTGTGCATTTCATGATGTTGTACCCGGAACTGGAATGGATCGAGGTTACGATGAGGTGAGGCAATACAGGGGCTATATCACCACAGGGGTGTCCTCCTTATGCGATCGCATACACGCTCATTTAATAGAGCATGAATCAGAGGAAGGAGGCAAAGGAGAGGGCATGGTTATAAGTGGCGATATAATGGTATTCAACTCACTCTCGTGGGAAGTGAAGAACTGGTTAGAGATGGATTTAAATTTTGACAAAGGGCAAATAGTGGCAATTAATGGTTTAAAGAGTGGTGGAGAAGAAATAGAAGTGGAGGTCATACGGTTCGCCCGGTATGATGATGACTCGTTAAGTTATGCGAGGATAGGATTTGTTCCCACGGTTCCTGCAATGGGCTACAAGATTTATAGAGTCCTTGAACGTGAACCAAGACGTTATCCTTACGAACCAAACTTTATTATGATACGAGGGAACACCATCGAAAACAGATTCTTTGGAGTTGAGATAGACCCATCCACGGGACTGATTGACGTGTATCACGACGGGAGAAATAGGATTTGCACGGGGAATGAACTCGTGCTGGAGGAAGAAGCCGGCGACCTTTACTACCACAGACAAACACTGGATATCCCGTTAAAGACAGAAAAGGGAGAAGGAGTGAAGTATGGCTCATTCAGTGTGAGGAACTTCTATATAGATAAAAGTCCTTTGAGACGCGTGATCAATGTCGAGACCAATTACTTCTCCTTACGCTGGCCGTATAGATTGACGGATAAGCAGAAGCCACTTATGTGGCGCCATAAATTCCTGGAGTGCACGAAAAAGATAATAGTTTATAAGGACATTCCGAGAATAGATTTCGTTACGCATATAACAGATAGGCATCCGAGGGCACGGCTCAGGATCAGGTTCTCTACCAACATGAAATCTTTGGCTTATGCCTGTGGGAGCCAATTTGGCGTTGTTTCACGACCGACGGACCAGTGGTACTATAAGCCAAGAGAGGAGTGGGTTGAGAAGCCCTGTGGTGCATTCCCCTCGCTGGGGTGGCTTGATTATTCAGATGGAAAGAAGGGCTTAACCGTAATTCACAGTGGGACACCAGAAAATGAGGTAAGAGATGGAGACATCTATTTAACACTGCTCAGAAGCGTTTCGATGTTGTCCTCCGATGGTAAGACAGGTCCTGCAATACCGGTTCCAGATGCACAAGAGTTGAGAAGATACGTATTCAGATATTCCATTTACCCGCATGACGGAAATTGGCAGGAAGCTGCATCCTATAAGCATGCTTATGAGTTCAACAATGGTTTGAACGCAATACAGCTACCTGATGACAAAAAATTTCCTTTGAAACGGTCTTTTGTGGAGATAGAACCGGATAACGTCATTTTATCCGTATTGAAGATGGCAGAGGATGGAACCGGAGTGATTCTAAGATTTTACGAGACGAAAGGGGTGGAGACAGATGCGAAAATAACGCTCTTCAAAGAGCTAAAGGCAGTCAAGGTGGTGAACATGCTGGAGGAAGAGGACGAAGAAGTGGCAAAAGAGCTGAAGCAGGAAGGTAAGAGAATAGCGTTGACGATAAACCCCTTTGAGATAGTTACGTTAAAGATAGAACTTTAGGGGACTATCTTTTATCTGCCTCCCGCCTTTCCTTCCCTTTATTTTTTAAATAGCAATAAATAATCCTCGTGCACTTTCTTCAGGCACTTCGCTAACCACATTACCACGCAATAGTATATCACCAGCGTAATGAATCTTATATCTCTGAAAAGAACGTCTAATGGTACTAACGCTTCTTCTACGCCACCTATACCCGCTA
>DAOUYX010000191.1 GCA_030665925.1 Methanosarcinales archaeon
TAGAAGGTCGAATTAATTGAGCGTTTGAAGAAAAAAACGTTAAAACCAAAAAGCTTTTATACCCCTAAGCATAATTAGCATATATGGAACTAAAAGACACAACACACCTTCAGAAAGGGGGAAAGATAAAGATAGTAGAGAAAGCATTAGAAGAAGTCGGATGGGATAAAGGAGATGTTATCGCCCAATTTGTGAGTGATGCCAAAGACGCGGTGGTGCTGATGCGCGCGCAAGATATATTGAGTGCAGAAGATATAGAGAGGTTAGAGGATAAAAAATGAAAATATATGATGTAAGAACGGATATCGCGAGGAGATTAATATTAATAGATGGCGAGATAGGAAGCGTACAAGAGTGCGGTTATCTGTTTGCGTGTAGGGATAAAGAGGACATAATCGTGATATGGGAATACGTAAAAGAAGCGGTAGCCCGAGGCATAGAGGTATTCCAGAGCGTATCAAAAGACATAATCACGAAGGTGGATGAGAGAGGTGCAATAACATTAAAACTTCCGATATTTACGTTTGTGGGGAGGAATAATGCGGAAGATGAGACATGGATAAAGGGTGTGATAACGAGGATACTGGAAGATGAAGAGCGTCATATTGCAGATAAGGAGCGCCGTTATGGCGATGGCACAAGTCATTCGGGTTCTTGAATAAAATGAATGTTATGACCACTATAAAAGAAACGGTTGAAATCAAAGCAGGCGAAGTAAATCTAAATGTTCCATACACAAGCGAAGGTATGGAAGTAGTCCGGGCAATGGTAACGCTTTTGGAAGCGGGGCTTCCTCCTATGGAAGAAGAACAAATAAAGAGTGAAGGAGACGTATCGCCAAAATCGGAGGGTGCTCCGGAAAAACGCAAAAAACCGAGCGAAGATAAAGCCACATCTCCATTCTCACCACCGGTTTCTTCATCAAAGCAGAGGATAAAGTTTAAAAATTGGACACCAATCGCAACTACAACGTCCGGAACACTCTATAAGGAAGTTATTGACCGCTTCTTAGTTGAGTACAAAGATGGCATAGAGCCCATCATTGAAAATCTTTTTCAGATCATACGAGAGATGTATGGTCAAGAGCTAAAGCATGCGTCCGTCGCGACGTATGTAAGCCAGTATAAGCGATATATCCGGGAAAACCAACTCGCAGAAAACCCCCTCGCAAAAACACCTTCAGAGGGCAGGGAAGAGTATAAAGAAGGTGTAACATGCCTTCGAGAAATACCAATAGATGATGTGGTGAAAATATGGAATTTACTCCCAAGCGAATTCACATATAAACAAGTGAAGGCGTTAATACCCGCTGGCACAATGCAATCAGGTGCTCGTATAGATGCTACTAACTATGTCATTCGCGAGTTTAAGGAGAATCCTGCGTTTGAATGTAAAGAGACATCATCGGGGGAATTTGAGAAAATCTTGGGCGAAAGAGGAAATGGCGAAGAATAGAAGATGACCGCAACACAGGCAGTAATAATACTAACAATAACATCAGCAACATGGGGATTCGTTTTAGGGTGCATCATCACAAAGATGTTTTGGTGCTGTTAAAGGTGAGAAAAAAGATGAACGATGCAGAGAAAGGCAAGATAAAAGCAAAAATCGCCTCAAAGCAAACAAAAGAAGCGAGGATATTGCGAGAACTGCGAGCGGTGAGAGGCGAGATAGAGGAAGAGAAGCGGAAATTGGAAGGGGGAGAGTGAAGGAATAAAATGGGAAAACGGAAGGGTGTTGGTTTGAGTAGAATAGGGGTATCATTACCAAAACTCTTATTGGAACCTTTTGATAAGATTACCGGAGAGCAGGGGTATTCACAACGTTCGGAAGCAATACGGGACCTTATCCGAGTGCATATTGAGAGCCATGTATCAAGAAGAGAAGAAAAAGGGAACGAAATAGGGGTTGCTTGCTACATTATTATGAAGGAATTGCAAGAGAAGGACATGACCAGGAGGATTGCGCGTTGTGAATCGGATTATCGTGACATTATAAAATCTGTTATGCCTGTTGTCTTATCAGATAAACAAATTTTTATGCCTGTGATCGTAGAGGGAGATGCAAAACGAATAACCGCGTTTAGCGATGCGATGTGTAGTTTAAAAGGAGTTGTGCTCGTTGGGTATTCACGCTGGAGTGTGAGCTCTGGACAATGAGGAGGTGTATAAAGATGGAATTAACTGAAATGACACTCAAACAGCTTCGAGAATATATACAAAGTATTGAATATCGACGAGACTTCCTCGGATGTCACCAGCGCGATATTGACCAACTAAATGCCGCCAGAACCGAACTGGTTGAGCGATGGTAAAAGTGAAGATATATAAAAATAGAGAATGACAACAATTACATTTACGATATCGGGGGAAGGAGTAGCAAAGGGAAGACCGAGGACCACCAAAAAAGGGATAACATATACTCCGGAGAAGACACGGGCTTACGAAGATTATGTAAGGTCCGTAGCTTCGCAATACACCCCAAAACAATTGTTAACCGATGCTTTAGAGATGGAACTGCATTTCTTTTTTCAACGGCCTAAAACATTACCAAAGGGAGTAGTATATCACATAAAGAAAATAGATGTTGACAATCTCGCAAAGGCAATTATGGATTCTCTTGAGCCACGAAAACGCCCAAAGAAAACACAAAATCCTCTTGAAGGAGCTATATAC
>DAOUYX010000183.1 GCA_030665925.1 Methanosarcinales archaeon
TTTTTGCCCGCTTGGTAATCCGCAACCGCAGCTTCGTTCTCCGTTATCACAGCAGCTATCGCCGTTTCTATCGCGTCTGAACCGATACTTCCCAAGCCTTTTTCCTTTATTATCTCTTTCGGCGTACCGCCGTGATCGAGCATCTCCCGAATAATCTCAGTCGTACCCCGTTCGGTAATCACGCCCTGTTTCAAATACTGTAAAATAGCGACGAACTCATCAGGCGAAATTTTTGTTGATGCCTCTCGCATTGATAGCGTGCGATAATTCAACTCCCCCTTCAGTACGTCTGCAATCCACGTCGCACTCAGCTTCGGATCGCTCTTAGACGCTACTGCTTCGTAGAAATCCGCGGTATGGAGATCGAAGGTGAGCGAATTTGCGTGCTCCTTTGTTATTGAATACTGCTCGATGAATCGCAACTTCTTCTCGTCCGGAAGCTCCGGTATCTCCCGCCGTACCTCTTCTACGTAGGGCGCAATGCGAATCGGCACGAGATCGGGCTCCGGGAAATAGCGGTAGTCGTGCTCGAACTCTTTCGTTCGCATAGAAAGCGTGATGCCACGTACTTCATCGTAATGCCTCGTCTCCTGCTGCACGGTCAGCCCGCGCCGCAGCATGTTCTTCTGCCGCGTTATCTCGAAATATAACGCCTTCTCCACGCCTTTAAACGACGATATGTTCTTTACTTCCGCACGTTCTCCACCTTCTATCGAGATGTTCGCATCAACGCGCATCGCACCCTCCAGATCGCCATCGAACACGTCTAAGTACTCCAGTATGCTCCTCAACTTGTTCAAGAATGTCCGCGCCTCCTTCGGCGATCTGAGGTCTGGCTCGGTTACGATCTCCACTAACGGTATCCCCGATCGGTTGTAATCAACCAGCGCGTAGGTTGCCGTGTCTATTGTTCCTTTGTATACCAGCCTGCCAGGGTCCTCCTCCATGTGCACCCGCGTTATTCGTATCTCCCGCTCTTTACCGCCCTCGCCGCCGTCGCTTTCTATTCGCACCAAGCCGTTGAACGCAATGGGAAAATCATACTGCGTGATCTGGTAACCCCGCGGGAGGTCAGGATAATAATAGTTCTTACGGTAGAATATCGTTTCCGGCTGAACGGTGCAGCCCAATGCAAGCGCTATTTTTATGCCATATCGTATCGCACGCCTATTGACCACGGGTAACGCGCCCGGTAAGCCCAAGCACGTCGCGCACACGTGCGTATTCGGCTCGGCGTTATGATAGTCCGTGGAGCAGGAGCAGAATAACTTTGACTTTGTAAGAAGCTGTGCATGACATTCCAAGCCAATTTTTACATTCACCATTTATGTGCTCTCGCCTCTTGAATTAACTAATCATCCCGTGCTTTTATTACATTTATAAGCTTTTATGTGTTGATGCATATAAATGGATAAACAAAATGACGACGGTATACGATGTGCCACCGGATAAACTGGTAAAGAAGGTCGGGGAGAAGCTGAAAAAGAACAAAGCGATTTCTCTGCCAAAGTGGGGCGTAGACGTTAAAAAAGGGGCGAATACAGATTTGCCTCCGCAAGATGAAGACTGGTGGTGGGTGCGATGCGCATCAGTGCTTCGGCAGATCTATCTACACGGACCGGTGGGGGTGGCAAGGCTGCGCACCTATTACGGTGGAAGAGTGAATAGGGGTGCAAAGAAAGAACGGTTCAGAGAAGCTTCGGGTAAGATAATACGCGAGGTGCTTTCGCAGTTAGAACGAGCAGGGTACGTAGCGAAGACGAAACGAGGGCGGAAGATCTCGCCCGAAGGGCAGAAGTTCCTTGATAACACTGCGCATGAGTTGAAGCTTACGCACACTGAACTGAAAGAGGGATAAGAAAGGGGATAAGGAGAGGTATATATTAAAAATGGCTGGCGATGAAGAGTTAGAGGAGATAAGAAGGCGAAAGTACGAACAGTTGCAACAGGAGCAGGCAGGTACCGTAGCGGACGAGCAGAAGAGGCAGGAGATAGAAGAGGCAAAGAAGAATATTATACGGCAGATTCTCACACCGGAGGCACGAGAGCGGTTAGGTACCATACGCATGGCAAAGCCGGAATTGGCCGAGCAGTTGGAGAATCAGCTCATCACATTGGCGCAGACAGGAAGACTGAAGAGTATGATCACCGATGCGCAATTTAAAGAGATTCTGCAACAGATAACGCCGAAGAAGCGTGAAATTACGATAAGAAGAATATAAGTTGTAATAAGTAGATGAGGAAAAGTAAAAAAACGCTCAAAACCGGTTACATAACGCTTTATACTCAACTTTTTAGGGGGGTGGTGTGTACATCTCGAAAATTAGATGCCGGGGAAAGCCAAATCTTTTATATCCTTATGATAACATTAAGATATATCAAAGCGTGAGTCGCATGCCCCGCACTTACTTACAGACCCAGTACTTAATTAAGTACGAGATATGTGACTTTCAAAAGGAGATGATATAACTGGATTTTGGGAATGAAAAAGAAATGCATCCGTATCTTGTCAATAATTTATTTAAACCTATCATTGAAGACAAATCCGATTACTGTTTAATTGAACATAAGATTACAGATGTCATCTTATGTAAAAATGGAAATGGTTCAAAGCTGTTTTTCTTTGAATTAAAGTGTTTTTCAACCAGTAACGATAGAATCGGCATTGGTGATGGTAGAGGTATGGGATATCAAATAGAAATACTGACCAAACGTCCAGATTATTTTGAAACAAATTTGAGACGGATTTTAGCTAATCCAACCATTAATGAAAGTGGAAAGATATATTTATTCTTAACAAATCAAGAAATATTGGAAAATATCTCGGGTGGAAGTATAGGAAAGAAGCAAAACAATATTCGCTCATCAATTTTCAATCAATATGACTTATATAATATCAAT
>DAOUYX010000028.1 GCA_030665925.1 Methanosarcinales archaeon
AAACCTCGATTTCCTTTCCATACCCCTGGGAAACTATATAGCGGATCATCTGAAATTTGGCACGGGATTGAAAAATCCGCCTCAAATCTTCTTGGTGAATTACTTTATAAAAGACTCGGAGGGAAACTTCCTGAATGATAAAACGGATAAAGCGGTATGGCTTAAATGGATGGAACGGCGATCGCATAAGGACGTTGAAGCAATAAAAACGCCCACAGGGCTCATACCGAAATATGAAGACCTTAAGAAGCTGTTTAGAGCGGTGCTTAATAAACGGTATTCTGAAGAGGATTACATTAAACAATTCACGGTGCGAATCGCGGAAAATTTAGCCATGATTGAGCGCGTAAAGGAGTTTTACACGACGGAAGTTTCTGACACGCCGCAAGTGGTTTTTAAGGTTTTGGATGAGCAGCGGCAGAGGCTAATCGCAGTGCGGGAGAAACACGGGGATTATATATTACCTTTATAATTTTCTTAGCATACCTCTATATCTACACGGTGATATATTCCATAATTCTATAGCTTCGAACGTGCATGCATGCGCAAATTTTATCGGGGATATAATATAAATAGTCCTATTATACTATATTTATCTATCTGGAACTGCACGGAAAAGGGACTTGACGCATGGCTCAACTCGATAAAGCAATGGAAAAAGAGGAAATTTGCATCTTAATACCAACATTAAATGAGGAAGAAACGATCGGTGAAATTATAAGAGAGTTTAAAGACGAGGGATTTGAGAATATTTTTGTAATTGATGGAAATAGCACGGATTCAACGAGGGAAATAGCAAGGCGAGAGGGGGCAAGGGTAGAAGTTCAGCGAGGTAAAGGTAAAGGTACAGCGGTTAGGCAGGCATTTGAACGTATAGAAACGGACATAATAGTGATTATTGACGGGGATGGAACGTATTTACCTTCTGAAGTGGATAAGCTACTTATACCAATAATTAATGGTGAAGCAGACCACGTTATAGGTAACCGGTTTGGTTATGGTGGTGCGTTCACCCCAAGTCATCGAATTGGCAACTGGGTATTGAACAAAGCATTTGGACTCGGTTATAGAGTGAAATTGAGAGATATCTTGTCGGGATACAGGGCTCTTACAAAGGATTGCTTGCGAAAGATGATCCTCATGAAAGAAGGATTTGAAATAGAAACCGAGATGGCGGTAGAGTCAGTAAAACGGGGTATAAGAATAAAAGAAGTTCCTATAAAATATAAAAAAAGGAAAGGGGTTTCAAAACTTAATTTTATGAGAGATGGATTAAGCATATTTTATACGCTATACGTACTTGCAAGGATGTATAATCCTATGTTCTTCTTTGGTATCATTGGCCTCCTATTTATAGCTGGTGGTGTCATCTCCGGTTTTTTCGTTGTAATAGAATGGTACAAAGGGATAACCCATGTCCTTCTCACGGTGTTTACATCATTGATGATAATTGCGGGCGTGCAATTTTTTATGTTCGGTATATTCGGGGATCTGTTGGTAACACTGCAAAAGGATACGATAGAGGTATTAAAACAAGATAGGGAAAGTGAAAAAGATAGAAGGAGCAACAAGTGATAAAAATCTTGATCAATCTTCACTTCAGATAACTCGAAGAAATCTATTTCATCCACTCCAATAGCATATCAATCTTTGATTCGTATGCCAGTAGATATTTCGATGCATCCTTTGCTAAACTCAGTCTCGTATCTCGAGTTATCTTGCCCTCTGTCCTTAGCTCTTCGATTATCTCGTCGTACCTCGCTGGATTTACGATAACCGCAACGTTTTCAAAGTTCTTTATCCCGTTCCGGAGCATTGTAACACCGCCGATGTCCATATTATCCAGCGGTTTTTTTGATGCAAGGTCAGGCTCAGGCGATATGAGATTTACGACGACGATTCCAATTTCCGCAGTTGCGATTCCCGCATGAATGCGAGGGTGCAAAGTCTTCACCTTCCCTCCGAGCAGCTCTTGATGCCCCGTGAAGTCGGAAACTTTTGTTACGGGGATTCCACTCTTGGAAATTGCCCTTGCTGTGCCTTCGGTTGCGATTAGCTCTATCCCTCGTTCATACAGGGCTTTTGCAAATGACACCACCTTATCCTTATCAAATACGCTTATTACCGCTTTCATCGCTCTATTTGTTATCTTCTATAACGTCCTAAACGTTAAGGTGGCGGAAGGAAATGCGCTGTCAATAGCGAATCGCTATGTGAATTAACCGCTCTAGCGAGGCTGCTAAGTTACGTAATCCCCAACTCCAACAATTTACCTTCAGGCGAAGCGTGCGGTGAAAGAATATCTATCTTTAATCTCGTTACCAATTCCTTGTACCTATCCCGAATGGTGATCTCAGTGGTGCCGGCAACTTTGGCTATCTCCTTCTCCGTTATCTTCTCGCCACTCAACATTGCGGCAATATAAATTGCAGCCGACGCAGTTCCAATTGGCCCCCAGCCCTTTGCCACTCCGGTCCCTTTATCATCCTTTAGTATCTCTATTGCTCGTTCCCGTATCCCCTCACTTAATCCCAGTTTAGAGCAGAACCGGGGGATGTAAAGTGCGGGGTCCGCAGGTGCAAGTTTTATCTCCAATCTCCGTAAAAGGAAAATATAAGCCCTGCGTATCTTTTTTAACGGACTCCTTGACACTGCTGCAATCTCTTTTAATGTTCGCGGCACTTCATATCGCCTACAGGTAACATACAGCATCGCGGAAACCAATTCCTCTATACTTCGTCCTTTAATTAAACCCTTCTTCATTGCCTTTCGGTACAATACTGAAGTCTCCTCCTTGATATTATTTGGCAGCTTAAGCGCACACGCCATTCTATCTATCTCAACAAGCGCAAGTGCAAGCGTTTTATCACTGGAGTCTATACTTATTCCTCGCAATCGTTTTGTTCGAGCAGGCAATCCGGGCATGGGCGTGCCCAGCCCTTTGTCGTGTATTCTATAACTCATAGGCGGGCCGGTCCGTATCCGTTTAGCAGCTTGCTCCTCGTCGTATGAACGCCATTCGGGTCCGAGGTCAACTATGTCCTCGACTAATACCACTCCGCAATCCGCGCAGTAAAGTTCCGCATGCTTAGAATCTACCACGATATTCTTAGATCCACATTCTGGGCATTTCCGTATTCGCTCACTCATTTATCATCACCTAGTAAAAGGAATAAAGCTTCTGCTATCGGCACTCAAAGTCACAGAGCCGGCAGTTACAATAACCATTCCCCTCCTTTTTAGTCATCCTAAGGATATTCATTCTTTCCAAGACGAATGTCAATATTAACAAGTATTCATAATATAAAAAGACATAGTAAATTGAAATTGGTGTGGGCAAAAGCGCAAAGTATTCTAAAATCCTGGGATACTTAGTTTGGATGCGCAGACAGCAGCGAAATGAGGGAGACATAACCGTGCTTTTAGGTATTGAGCCATATTAATTAGAGTAAGGAAAGTAGTGAAAAGAGCGGAGATGTACCTCACAGGAACTTTCTTGGAATGGTTATAGAGATGCGTTCCGCTTTATAATGCAAAAGGAGATAGAGGAAGAATAAAAGGGATATAACATTTCAGTCGGAGGTCCCTTCTCATAGCACACGAATGTCATTTTTCTTCCACAGTTTGGGCATTTTGGTGCCCATTTATTCAAAACCTTTTGCAGAAAGCGGTTTCTCCTTACATTGGGCCACAGAGCATTCGGGATTGTAACAATAAGCCACAAGCTGTGTAGTAAGTAGAGAGAGGCAAAGGCCAAGGAAGCCAAGGCCCGGATTTGAACCGGGGTATAGCTGATCTGCAGTCAACCGCGTAGCCACTCCGCCACCTTGGCTCAAACTTACCCTTTAAAAGAGAATGTTCGATCAAAGAGAATCTTTTTGCACATTGGATTTTTCTTTTGCTTTATTTTATTTCTTTTGGTAAAACTTTTCTTTAAGCCCTTACAAGGTCGTGGGGCGGAATCCCACTTAAGAAAAGGTTTGTGCACTTTACAACTCTGATTTCATCTGAGCTCAGCGAGATTTTTGATGCGGACGTTAGTAGCTGCGGGCTAAAAATCTCGGTTTATCACCTTGAGTCTTACACCCCAGCCCTATCAAACCATTCTTCTAATGATGTCCTTAACGGAAGTCTCTTTTTGGGGATGGCTTCGAGCTTAGATGCTTTCAGCTCTTATCCACTAGCGCGTAGCTGCCCGGCAATGCCCGGTCGGACAACCGGTACACCAGAGGCGCCGCTGCTTTGTTCCTCTCGTACTAAAAGCAGCTTCCCCTCAGACCTCCAACACCCCCAATAGATAGCAACCGACCTGTCTCACGACGGTCTAAACCCAGCTCACGATCTCCTTTAATAGACGAACAGTCTTACCCTTGGCTGCCGATGCACAGCCAGGATGGAGAGAGCCGACATCGAAGTAGCAAACCTCCAGGTCGATATGGACTCTCGCTGGAGACAACTCCGTTATCCCCGGGGTAGTTTTTCTGACGTTTTTAGGCCCTACCAAAGAGCCATAAAAGTTCGCTAGATCCGACTTTCGTCCCGTGACTTCCTGCTATGCGAAGTCACATCAGGCTGACTTTTACTCTTACACTCTACGGTGGATTTCTGACCCACCTGAGTCAACTTTAGAGCACCCTCGATATCCTTTCAAGGGTATGGCGCCCCACCTAAACAGCCCACCTGCCGGTGTTCTCTTGCGAGTAAGGGACACAACTTCGAAAGGGTAGTGTTCCATTGGCGGCTCTGTGTTTCCTGGCGAAAACACTTCCTCGCCTCCTACCTACACTATACATCCGAAGTCGTGACCCAACGACAAGCTGCTGTAAAACTCCACGGGGTCTTCGCTTCCCCTTGGGGGTCCCTGGACTTTTCACCAGGATATAAAGTTCACCGGGTTCCAGCTAGGGACAGTAGAAGGCTCATTCCTTCTTTCGTGCAAGCCGCCAATTAAGCGGCTAGGTACTACGCTACCTTAAGAGGGTCAGAGTTACCCCCGCCGTTTATAGGTCCTTCGTCCCCTTGTAAAGGGCTTTCAGATACCTACACTGGGCAGGAGTCAACGACCGTACTAATCCTTACGGACTTGCGGTCGCCTGTGTTGTTATTAGACAGTTGGCCTTCCCTTGTCACTGCGACCTGCTTCTTGCAAAGCAGGCACCCCTTCTCCCGAAGTTACGGGGCTAATTTGCCGAATTCCCTTAGCTGGATTTACCCGACACGCCTGAGCCTTCTCAGCTAGGGGCACCTGTGTCGGTTCTCGGTACGGACATCCAGCCGCCTTTTTCACGGGCTCCTGGACTTGATTGACTTCCGCCATCACATATTCACCTACTTCTCGCCATTACGGCTCTCCACAGGCTTCAATGCTTGGACGGTGCGACGGCACCGCTCAATCTATCCAAAAGCGTCAGGTGTACTCGAAGTACATAGGCTGGACGGCGCAGGAATATTAACCTGCTTCCCATTTGACGTGCTCCGATTGGGACACATCTTAGGACCGGCTAACCCTTGGCTGACGAACATTGCCAAGGAAACCTAGCCCCTTCGGCGGTTGGGATTCACACCCAACTTTGCTGCTACTAGTACCAGGATTCTCGTTTCTGCACGGTCCACACCCCCTCACGGAGATGCTTCCACCCAAGCAGAACGCCCCTCTACTGGATCTCCTTTCGGAGCCCTGGGGTATCGGTGGTCGGCTTAAGCCCCATCCATTTTCGGTGCTGCAAACCTCGGCTGGTGAGCTGTTACGCACTCCTTAGAGGATAGCTGCTTCTAAGCTAACCTCCCAGCTGTTTGGGGTTTGCAACGCCCTTTAGTGTTAACACTTAGCCGACACTCCGGGACCTTAACCTCAGTCTGGGTTCATTCCCTCACGGACTGGGAGCTTACCCCCCAGCCCGGACTCCAATCTTCTACGACGATAGCACCTTCGGAGTTTGACAGGAGGGCGCGGTCTTTCGACCACGTATCCTCCAATCGGTTGCTCTACAGCGCTATCCATCTCAGATCGGGTCATACTATGGTATGTTTCGAGGGGAACCAGCTATTGCCGGGTTCGATTGGCCTTTTACCACTAAACACGGGTCATCCGAGAGATTTGCAAATCATCACCGGTTCGGCCCTCCATTCCCCTTTCGAGGAATTTCAGCCTGCCCACGCTTAGATCACCCGGCTTCGGGTCATATCCCAGTGATTCCACGCAGTTCATACGTCGTTCCTCTTCTTACGAGTGCGAACCTGTTGGTTACCCTACGGCTTCCCTTTTACGGGTTAGCCTCACCACTGAGACATACTCCCTGGCCCGTTCTCCAGAACGTAAGATACGACTCTGTTCCGCAATCCTCGTACTAATCCCTCACGAGATGCTCCTTCAGATCGCTTCACCACTTCCAAGCCGTATCACTCTATCACCATTTAGTTTCAGGCTCTTTTTACCTCCTTATTGGGGGTACTTTTCAGCTTTCCCTCACGGTACTATTCCGCTATCGGTCTCAAGACGTATTTAGTTTTGGAGGTTGGTAGCCCCCAGCTTCCCACAGGAATTCCAACCTATGGTACTCAAGTTAAGGGTCAAGCCCTCTATCTTGTGCCTACGAGGCTTTCACTCTCTATGGCGCCTCTTTCCAGAGGACCTCGGCTTCAATAGGGCGGGCTTTATATGACCCTTACTTACCACACCACATCTCCCTACTCTTTCGAGCAGGGATTCGGTTTGAACTGTGCCGTTTTCACTCGCCGTTACTCACGGCATCTCAATTGATTTCTCCTCCTGCTCCTACTAAGATGTTTCAATTCAGAGCGTTCCCGATCCTTACGGATCGACTCAAAAAGAGTCAAGAGTTCCCATTAGGGCATCCTCGGTTCTAAGGCTCCTTGTGCCTACCCGAAGCTTATCGCAACTTGGCACGCCCCTCTTCAGCGCTTGAGCCGAGCCATCCACTAAATGACATAATTCACCAGTCTCACTAAGCCCATTGGATGTCAGAGTTGTTAAGTGCGTATAATCACATCATCTAGCGGGAGCCTTAGCCCCCTGCCATCCGTATCTTCCCTAACAACCAACACCGGTCGTTAGGTGCATTTGCTTATCTACCTTTCTCAGAAGTGGACTCGCTGGGATTTGAACCCAGGGCCTTCGCCTCGCAAAGGCGACGATCTTCCACTGATCTACGAGCCCCGAAGTTGTCCCAGCCATCTATTTACCATGCTTACATGTAAAACTAACTCAAACCATAACCTGACAATCTTTCAGCTCTGATTGGATTTAGAAATTTAGGAGGTGATCCAGCCGCAGATTCCTCTACGGCTACCTTGTTACGACTTAGCCCCCCTTACGAGACTTAGGTTCGAACACCCCAAAAAAGATGGCCTCACCTAAATCCCACTCGGCTGGCTTGACGGGCGGTGTGTGCAAGGAGCAGGGACATATTCACCGCCCCATTTTGAGGGGCGATTACTACGGATTCCAGGTTCACGAGGGCGAGTTGCAGCCCTCGATCCCAACTGAGGGTAGCTTTAGGAGATTGTCTTCCCCTTTCGGGGTCGGTACCCATTGTAGCACGCGTGTAGCCCGGAGGATTCGGGGCATACTGACCTACCGTGGCCCGCTTCTTCCTCCACCTTAGCGGCGGCAGTCCTCACAGAGTGCCCATCCTCCTTGCGGAGATGCTGGCAACTGTGAGCGCGGGTCTCGCCCGTTGCCTGACTTAACAGGATGTTTCACGACACGAACTGCCGACGGCCATGCGCCACCTCTCAGCTAATCCGGTAAGGTCTTCAGCCTGACCTTCATATCGCTGTCGCCTCCGGTGAGGTTTCCGGCGTTGAATCCAATTGAACCGCAGGCTCCACCCGTTGTAGTGCTCCCCCGCCAATTCCTTTAAGTTTCAGCCTTGCGACCGTACTCCCCAGATGGCAGGCTTAACGGCTTCCCTTCGGCACTGGCATCACTCGCAGTAATGCCAACACCTAGCCTGCATCGTTTACAGCTAGGACTACCCGGGTATCTAATCCGGTTCGCTACCCTAGCCTTCGTCCCTCACCGTCGGATCCGGTCTGGTCAGACGCCTTCGCTACTGGCGGTCCCCCAAGGATTAACGGATTTCACCCCTACCCTTGAGGTACCTCTGACCTCTCCCGGTCCCAAGCCAAGCAGTATTCCCTGAAAGCTTGATCGTTAAGCGATCAAATTTCCCAAGGAACTTACCTAGCCGGCTACGGACGCTTTAGACCCAGTAAAAGTGGCCACCACTTGGGCTGCCGGTGTTACCGCGGCGGCTGGCACCGGTCTTACCCAGCCCTTACTTCAGATGCGTTTTAAACACCTGAACAGCCTCCTTAGGAGGCACTCAGAGTTCCCTTATCGTGCTTTCGCACATTGTAAAGTTTTCGCGCCTGATGCGTCCCGTAGGACCTGGGTTCTTCTCTCAGAACCCATCTCTGGGCTATTGCTCTCACAACCCATACCGATCGGAGGCTTGTTGATCCGTTACATCAACAACAACCTAATCGGCCGCAGACCTATCCTTTGGCGTCTCGGCTTTCGAGCATCGTGCATTCCAGCGGTCAATGCTCTATCCGGTATTGGCCCCAGTTTCCCAGGGGTTATCCCGGTCCGAAGGATAAGTTGTCCACGTGTTACTGAGCCGTCCGCCGGGTTACCGCTTCCTCCGAAGAGGAAGAAGCACCCTCGACTAACATGGCTTAATCGAACTCTGATAGCAGTAGCCTCTGGCAGGATCAACCAGTATTAAAATGGCAGGGTCTTCACACACCTGACTTAAAAGAACCAATCAGATTTGCTGGTTCGTCAGATTAGGTTTAAGTTTCCATGTCGGACACAAACATTCTTCTCTTCGTGTCCCCATTTATCTCTTTGATCTTTGTAGCGTAGCGGAAGTCCACTTCTCATCTTTTGGGTATCCCCGTAATCGAAGTCGACGCCGGTTGCTACAATTACATATTGTACATGTAGCCTTAAAAAGTTTTCGGTGTTTTGTTAAATATCCTCTTTCGTACTTCCCCTTCTAACTCCTCCGCGCTCATCACCCTCTCAGCCACTCCCAGCTCTATCGCCTTCATACCCACTGCAACTGCTTCGCGCACGTACATCTCTCGCTCCTCCATCTTCGGAATTATGGCATCCTCGCTTATACCCTTCTCTTCCGCATAGCTCGCAATCGCATACGCCGCAGCTATGCACATCTCGTCCGTTATACTCGTGGCACGAACGTCCAGAGTACCTCGAAATACCGCAGGAAAACCTAAAGAGTTATTAATTTGATTCTTGAAGTCCGACCTTCCAGTAGCAACTATTTTAGCTCCCCCAGCCTCTGCTTCCCAAGGCCATATCTCCGGCACGGGATTCGCACCTGCAAATACGATTGCATCGCCAGCCATATGAGCGACCCATTCCTGTTTTATCACACCCGGACCAGGCGTTGAAAGAGCGATGCAAACGTCGGTATCACGCATTGCCTCTTCTGTACCCCCGCTTCTACCCTCTCGGTTCGTCTTTCTGCAGATCTCCCACTTAGATTCGTTACCTTTCACATCCGTCCGCTCGGCATTCAGGATGCCCTTGCTGTCCACCATGATCATATTCTCCCATTTTGCACCCGCAACGTGCATATATTTTGCAACGTTCATATTCGCGGCACCGGCACCGATAAGCGACATCGTAACCTCGCTAAGATCTTTTCCCACTACTTTCAGAGCATTTATCAACCCCGCGAGTATTACCAATGCGGTGCCCTGCTGGTCATCGTGCCAGACAGGCATCGTTAACTCTTCTCGTAACCGTTCCAGTAGGTAGTAGCACTTCGGGCTCTCTATGTCCTCTAAATTGATACCGCCGAAAGTAGGGGCAATCCCCTTCACTACTAGTATTATTTCCTCCACATCCGTCGTCGCCAGACAGAGCGGGAAGGCATCCACACCACCCAGATATTTAAACAGCATCGCTTTTCCTTCCATTACCGGAAGCGCTGCCTCAGGTCCTACATCGCCCAGTCCTAACACTCTCGTGCCATCCGTAACGATCGCCACGAAATTGCCCTTGTTCGTGTACTCGTACACGCGCGCTCGATTTTTTTGTATCGCCCTGCTCGGCTCTGCCACACCCGGCGTGTACCAGATCGCAAAATCATCATAGCTTCTGACCGGCGCCTTCAACCCTATCTCTATTTTCCCATTATAGTAAGAATGATACTCTAAAGCAAGCTCTTCTGGCTTATTTGCCGCCGTTAGATACCCCTTCCCCGCTGTTTTGTCCTTATTTCCCATGAACGATCGCCAATAGAATATATCCTTGAATTTTAGATTCTTATAAAGTTTTTGCACAGTAAAATCCTTCTTTAAAAGAGCGAAAAGTGTTGAAAAAGAAATTAGCCACACCGGTACGGGAAGAAGAAATAAAGAAGTTGCAAGTGGGTGACGTTGTATATCTAACCGGAGAGATATATACGGCGCGAGACAAAGCGCATCAGCGGATCATAGAATATGAAAGCACCGATGCGGAAGCGGAAATGCCGATCCCAAAAGGTGCGGTACTATATCATTGCGGGCCGCTTATGAAGAATAGCAACGGGAAATGGGGAATTATAGCCGCAGGTCCCACCACCAGCTCAAGGATGGAAGCGACAACACCGGCGATAATAGAAAAGCTGCGGATTCGTGCCATAATCGGAAAAGGTGGAATGGGCGATGGAACGAGAGCCGCACTGCAAAAATATGGCTGCGTGTATCTCGCGATGACTGGCGGTGCGGCGGTTTTAGCTGCTACACGCATAAAAGCGGTAGAAGCGGTATATTGGGAAGATCTCGGCATGGTTGAAGCGGTCTGGCATCTCATCGTCGAAGACTTCGGGCCGCTCGTGGTCAGCATGGACACCCGTGGTAAGAGCTTATACAAGGAAATAAATGAAGAAGCTAAGCAAAATGTTCGTGCTTCGATAAGAAATTCCCGGTAAATAAGTAACTGACACTCCTCAATGCACGCCCGCATTTATCCTGACATAATCGCAGGTTAAATCGCATCCCCACGCTGTCGCTTCCGCTTCCCCCCCGGTTCCCAGATCCACGTCAATGAAGATCTCCTTACCATTCAGTATGATTCGCACCACCCCTGAAAAATCCATAAATTCGCCGTTATCCACTGCTAAAATCGCCTTAGTGCCTTTCAGGCTTATTGAGATCCCCTCTAGGTCAACATCGTCGGCGATAACGGAACTCCCGACAGCCGCTATTATACGACCACAGATAAGGTCAGGACGTTCACCGAAAATGGCACTTTTCACCAGCGGTGATTGGACTATTGAACGCGCAGCCGCTCGTGCATCTGCAACGGATGGAGCACCACTCACCTTCACCTCGATAAACTTCGTTGCACCTTCGCCATCCCGCGCTATCAGCTTCGCAAGCTCCTGGCAAACAAAAGTTAACCCTTCTTCAAAATCGCCTTCGCTTATCTTGCCGCTCTTACCCGTGGATACCAGTAGCACCATATCGTTCGTGCTCATATCTCCATCTACCACGGTCATATTGAATGAATTGTCAACGGCAGCTTCCAAACTCCCGCTCAGGACTTCGCCATCCACAGAAGCATCCGTATAAATAAAAGCGAGCATGGTAGCGGTGGTCATATGAGGGGCGATCATCCCGGAACCTTTTGCAATTCCGCATATCGCCACCTGCCCATCATTGCCCGTATCGATACTTACCGCCGTCTCTTTATGGAAGGTATCTGTGGTCATTATAGCCTTTGCTGCTGCCGTGCTACCTTCTTCTCCAGAGGTCAATCCCTTCACGACTTCTCCAAGCTGCCGTTCTATCAATCCCATATCCAATTGTACCCCAATGGGACCGGTAGAGAGAACAGCCACTTCTTCTTTATCAACGCCCAAACATGACGAGGCAAGTTCTGCCATTTTTTCTGCATTTCTCATTCCTTGCTCACCGGTAAAACTATTTGCACAGCCGCTATTCGCAATTATTGCGCTTATTCTGCCCTTCTCAAGCTGCTTCTTCGTAAACCTCACGGGTGCTGCTTTTATCTTATTTGTAGTGAACATACCCGAGGCTTTGCCTCCACCCTCTATCAAAGCTAACCCTTTATTACCCTCTTTTATTCCGTATGCCCTTACGCCCTTCACAGCGCAAAGTCCGCCTTTTATTACTTCTATCTTCATTTCTCTCTTCCCATTAACGATTGCGGAGATATCCTAACAGCTAGATGGCATGCTCATCAGTCGTTATTTTCATTACATAACAACATGAAAGCCAGAACCATTTATAATCCTCCAATACCCCCACTTTCTCCTTTGAGGAGTTCGTGTTGCTGGTTGGTCTATTTGTCATCTTCCCATTTCTTTTTTTACTTCTGATTTGATGTAAATGAAAAATTATTTAAATTGTCTCATGATTTATCCATTATAAACGGAAGTAAGGGCTCGTGGTCTAGTTGGTTATGACACCGCCTTCACGAGGCGGAGGTCATGCGTTCGAATCGCATCGAGCCCATCTTTTTTAGTTTTTAACCGCTTCTGACGGCTCCTGAAATACCAACCTCTGCATCTCGTGATAC
>DAOUYX010000036.1 GCA_030665925.1 Methanosarcinales archaeon
GATCGGCGTTTTCCTCGCTTTTATCGCAGCTTACGGGTTCGGACGTGATAAGATCAATCTATGGACAAGAGAAGCGGTACAAAGGGGTGGGGGTATACTCATGGTATTGTGCGCTGGCGGTGCGCTTGGCTCCACCTTAGCAATGACCGGTGTGGGTCAGGAGATCGGTGCAATGGTTCTACGATCAGGCTTGCCCGCACTCTTCATTCCCTTCATGGTCGCCGTTGCGATACAGAGTGTGCAGGGTTCGCGGCTCGTAACGTTTCTGATTGTGCCCGGTATAATTATGCCGATTCTGCCTGAACTCGGCTTGCCCCTTGAAATTGCACTGATGTCCATGGCTTCAGGCACGTTCATGGTATCGCATGCGAATGACGCATATTTCTGGACGGTCGTAGAGCTTGCGGACATGACTCCGTCTGCGGGGTATCGTTGCTACACAGTTGGCGGAATGGTACTTGGTGCTGTGGCGTTGCTTATGGCGATTGTTGTGTATTTGTGTGGTTATTTTTAGAAGTTGGATGTAGAAGTTAAGAGAGAATAAGAGCGGGAAATGAGGAGAATACGTGCCCTGAGCCGATAGATTCAATTGTTGAGATACTAAAATGTGATCGAAAAATCGGGGTTGTAAAGTCGTTGGTGCGCTGTGGCACATTCAGTTTGAAAGTCACTCCTCATTTGCGAAAATAAGGTTTAAAATACATGAGTGGGCTTACGATAACACATTCCAGGACCCTTCTATGGACAACTTTTATTTGAGTGATCCTCTTATACCACCATACGAGGACTGGTCCAACTCTACTTGGTATGGGCTTGTGAATGAGAATGACAGCTATGCCCAATCCTATGGAGACCCCGTATGGCCGGCCAGAATGACAGGCGTGGACCTTGCAACGTTTTGCTGGACAAGCCACTTTGACGACCCCGCGGGTGATTTCTCTTTTGATATGGCGGTAGTTACGAGCACTGGGGATATAGTCAATATTGTATTCAACTGCGCATACAGCTACAGGTACCTACAACGAACACATCACGATTGACAAACCACTAACCTTGCAGGCTGGTTCAACCCCGATTATTGATGGCGAAGGAGCCGGTACGGTGGTGACGATTAATGCCAGTAATGCGTATATCACAGGGTTTGCAGTCCAGAATGCCACCACAGGTGTTCTTGTTAGCTCAGGCACTAGTAATGAGCTACACTTCAACAACATAGTTAACAACACCGATTATGGTGTTAACGGAACCCTGGCAGATGAAGAAGTCAATGCCATCAACAACTGGTGGGGAGCTGCCAGCGGGCCAACGCGTGCAGACAATCCTGGTGGCACTGGCGATGCAGTAGGCGACAACGTGAACTTTGACCCGTGGCTGGGAGCTGAGATAGAAGAGACCGAATCAGAGACTGTCTCAGGCTCAGGCACTGTGGAGGATACGTCTACAGGTGGTAATGTCACCATTGATGCCCCCGGAAACCATACCATCACCACCGTCAAGTACGCAGATAACCCCGGTGGGGAGCCTACATTCCAGGCTACCGGTAATTACTGGGACGTTCATCTGGATAATGCCACTAACGTAGCCAGTATAACGATCGAATTCTGTCCGGCTGGACCTTTTGATACCATCTACTACTGGGATGCTACAAGTAACAGTTGGAAGCCATGCTCTGATCAGGTCTACGCTGATGGATGCATAACGGTGACAATCACTGATGATACTGAGCCAAGCCTTGAAGATTTAACAGGGCAAGAATTTGGTCGTGGTCGTCAAGGTGCTCCAGAGCAAGTGCCTGTGCTAACGCCAATCGGAATAATAGCATTAATTGGCATATTGAGTGTGGTGCTTGCAGTAGCAACATCGAAGAGAAGAAGATAAGAGGCAAATAATTTTTGAGGGAATAACTTTTTGTCTTCCCTCTCTTTTTTTATTTTTTAAAACTATAAAGAAGGGCACTGTCTAAAAATCTAGTGATTTATCACCATCACCGCCGATAGCGCAGAGACCACAGAGTTTTTATAGTCTTTCCGAAAAACAACCACAAGATTACACAGATTTTCACACAACTTTTTTACCTTCGGTAAAAACCTTGACTAAAAGCATCCTCTTAGTTTTTCTTTTAGCACAGGTTTTCTTTTTGTGAAAAAGAAAAAGTGTTGTGATGCTTCTGCGTGCTCCGCGTACTCTGCGGTAAAACTCTGGTAACTATCTAATCTAAATCTAAAAATTGTAATTTCACTGGAAAATTAGACAGTGCCTATCCTTAAAAATCTTTTGTTTTTGAGTTTCGAAAGATTTAAATAGCGGTGCAGGATAATATTTAATAGGTACTGAAAATGGGAAAGAGGTTTGAATACGTGATAAAGGTAGATGGAGAAGACATTTGGCATGGACTGAATCCCGAGAAGAAATTTGATGAGATAGTGGCAGAAAACCCTAAAAAAGGGTTTCTGTTGCATGGCGAACACATGAAAAGGTTTTAGTTTTAATATGTTAACCCAAACTAAAGATGGAAAAAGAGGTTGAAGAAAGCGCTTTTTTATTTTCGCTTTTCGGTTTTTTTAAAAATTACGAATCAGGTATTCTAAATCCTCTTTTAATCACTCTCCTCCAACCTATTCCTGCCTCGCAAATACACCGTTGCTATGCCCGCTTGTGACAATTTCGTCCTCAAATCCTCATCGTTGGTGAGGACCGCTGCCTTTCTCTTCAACGCTAACGCTACGATCATCTCGTCAGTGTCCTCCTCGCCTTTCTCTCCTTCTCCTTCCTCTATTGATATTGAAACCGTACATCCTGTAGGCATGCGTTCCTGTTCCTGTTCAGACGCATCAGTATATTTATGTATTAAAGAATACCCCACATTTGCAGCTATTTTCTCTTTACCCTTCAATCTCGGTCCTTGTCTGAGCCTATCCAACTCGGTCAAGACCTTTTTAGGCACGAGTATATGCACATAGCCCAGTCTCGCCAGCTCTTCAAAAATATCAACACCAAATTCGCCCGGTATGAGCAGTGCATTTGTGTCCACTATCACTTCCTTTCTTTTCACTTTCTCTTTAAACTAAACGTTCTTAAAGGTTGAAATAATTTTGGCTCGACCATTAATTACCTTGACTTTGTCACATTTATTTCAAATTTACCGCGGAGAACGCTGAGTCCGCAGATAAAATTTCACGTTCAGATTCAGGTTGTGAAGAAGATAAAAGGACATATCTCCACTCTATATCCTCTGCGCTCTCCGTGAACTCTGCGGTTAATCTAATCTGACAATGTCATATTACCTACCGCCTCTTAAACCTCTTCTCTATCTCCTTCTTGCTCAGCCTTATCATCGTCGGTCTGCCATGCGGGCATGTAAACGGTATCTTTGCGATCTGCAACCGCTCCACGATCTCCCGCATATCCTCATAAGACAGTTTCTCGCCCGCCTTTATACTCGCTCTGCACGCGGCGGTGCTGAATAAAACCTTTATTCGCTCCTCTCTTTTACCGCGCTCCTCCACTAATTGTGTCATCACTTCTGTCAGCTCATCCTCTCCGATCATACCGTGAAAAACGACTGGTATCGCCCGAATAACATAACTGTCATCGCCAAGTCGCTCTATGTCAAACCCCATCTCTCTAAGCACGTTCTCGTTCTCCCTGAGTAAATAGAGCTGGTGCGGACTGAGTTCAGGCATGTACGGTCTCAAAAGCGTTTGCTTATCTATCCGCCCGCCATATTTCTCAATCAACCGCTCATAATTTATTCGCTCAGCAGCAGCGTGCTGGTCTATCATAATCACGTCGTCCTCTTCGCTCTGTGCTATAATGTAACTATCGAGGACCTGATATAACGGAGCAGCCCGTATGTCCAAACGGCCACTTCCTCTCTTCTCAGTGAACTCTTCCGCCTTTAGATCTTCTTGAATGGATGTTTGAACACTTATGGCTGCTCTTTTCTCTTTCGGCGCCGGGAGACCAAAGAAGTCAACGGCACCAGCTTCTATACCTTCCTCTCGCTGAACAATTTCGGGAATCAAATCCGCGTGGCGTAACGTTGTGGATACGGCGTCAGCTATGAATTGAAAGACGTCATTAGCGTGGTAAAAACGTATTTCATGCTTCTTTGGATGGATGTTCACGTTTATTTCGCCGGGGTCAATGGAAAGAGAAATAACGGCGAAAGGATACGCGTGCTTCGGTAACAGAGACGCATAACCTCTCTTTATCGCCTTTTCCACGACTTCACTCCTCACGAACCTCCGGTTCACATACGTGAAGAGGTGCTTCTTTGTGCCGTAGGATACCACCGGTTTGGAGATATAGCCGCTGATGGTGGCGATGGCGAGATGCCGGGGAGACTCCGGCGCTTTCAGCTCGATTAGCTCTTTCGCAACGCCACTTCCGTAGGTATTGACAATGGCGTCCAGCATCTTGCCCGTACCTACCGTGCTTATTACGGGACTCTCCTCGTGAACGAGTTCGAATTTTATCTCCGGATAGATCACCGCATAATTTATGCACACGTCCACGATGTGCCGTAATTCAGTGGATTTCGATTTTAAAGTGCCAATTCTCGCCGGGAGGTTGTAAAACAGGCTTTTGACTTCTACGGTCGTGCCAATGCCCCTAGTTATTCTTCTTCTTTCCTTTATTACGCCGCCCTCAACTTTCAGATACGTGCCAAAATCTTCGCTTTCATGTCTTGTACTCAGTTCGATCCTTGACACGGCAGCTATGCTTGGCAACGCCTCACCGCGGAATCCAAGCGTCCGTAAAGCAGTCAGATCTTCAATCCTCTTTATTTTGCTCGTTGCGTGCTTCTCAAACGCAACCGCTACGTCCCCTTCACTTATACCGCAGCCATCATCCGTTATTCGGATGTAATCCCGTCCGCCATTGCCCACCTCCACAACCATACGACTGCTTCCTGCATCTATGGAATTCTCTATCAATTCCTTAACCACCGATGCCGGTCGGTCCACAACCTCACCAGCGGCAATTTTACCGATTGTCTGCTCCTCTAAAACGAAAATGCACCTCATAAACTCTCTTTCATAAAAGAACCTACGCTAATTTAAAAATATAAGTTATAGCAGGAGTAACCTAAAAAAACAGCTTCCGTTCTCGTTTGAACGATGCAGGAGTTTGTATAAGTAAAGTAAACAAAGAGCAATGGAGAAAGAGGGTTTTCTACTGGATGTTGATTACCGAACGGAGAAAGACGGAGAGGGGCAAGATAAGCCCGTGATAAGACTCTGGTGCAAGAGCAAAGACGGTGCGGGCTTCATTGCGCTGGATAAAACGTTCGAGCCGTACTTTTATGCTTTCCCGTATTCTCATCCTCATTCTTATGCCCCCGAGAGTGACGTAGAAGAAAAAAAGAGACTGGTAGAAGAGATTCGTATAGTCCGGGAGGATGAAGAGATAAGCGTTAAACGAGTAGAATTTTGCCAGAAGAAAATGCTCGGGGTCAATCGCAGGGGGTTAAAAATTTTCACCATGCAGCCGAGACATGTTCCACTGCTGCGTGAGGAAGTGAGAAAAGCGGGGCTTGTCGTGTTGGAAGCCGATATTCTATTTGCAATTCGGTACTTGATAGACAAACGGCTCAGACCTTTCGACGGTGTACGCGTGGAAGGAGAAGAAATAGAGTTGGACTACGCAGATACGGCTATCCTTGCTTCAAACGTGTCATACAACAAGATGGACGGCGGCAAGTTGCCCGCGCTAAAAGTTCTCGCTTTTGATTGCGAGATGGCGACTCAGGGGGGGCATGGCATGCCTTCGCCAAGGCGAGACCCGATAGTTATCATTTCCGTAGCATACCAACACGGAGATAGCGAGATCAAATCGAAGTTGTTTGTGCTAACTGACGAGGACTACGAGATGGGGGACGATGCAAAGGTTTTAAGAGGTTTTTTGGATTTCATAGATCAATTCCAGCCGGAGATCATCGTGGGCTATAATTCAGACGGCTTCGATTGGCCGTACATAAGGGAGCGGGCGAGATTGCATGGCATTCAATTAACTGTGGGTGCGGATGGCAGCACGGTTCGATATGAGCGAGGGGGGATGTTGCCAAGCGTAAATATCGCCGGTAGACTGAACGTTGACCTTTTTAAGCTTGCAAAGCGCGACCTGGGCAGCGTGAAGGTGAAGAAATTGGAGAACGTAGCGGAATTCCTCGGCGTTATGCGTAAAGACGAACGGACGAATTTATCGCCGCGAGAGATCAACGAATGCTGGTTCGATGCTTCTGTGCGAGAGCGACTCTATGAGTACTCAAAGGCAGACGTGGTGAGCACACTGGGCATCGCGGGAAAGATGCTGCCACTGCAAATCGAGCTTTCTAAGATGATTGGTTATCCCTTAGATGAGTTAGCAAAGATGGGGCGAGGTCGTCAGGTAGAAGCATTTTTAACCGCAGAAGCATTCAAAAGGGAAGAGCTGGTACCTGCAAAGGGAGGAACTGAGAAGACCTTCGAGGGTGCTTTCGTGCTGCCACCCGAAAAGGGTTTGCACGAAGACGTCATCGCACTCGACTTCTCTTCCATGTATCCCACCATCATGATCTCCTTTAACATCTCGCCGGATACTTTTGTGGACTCGCCGGAAGCCGAAGATGACGTGTATACCGCACCGGAAGTGGGACACGCATTCAGAAAGGCGCCGGACGGCTTCTTCAAGCGGATAATGAGCGATTTGATTACGAGACGAAGAGCGATAAAGAGCGAAATGAAGAGCTATGACAAGAATTCCGATGAATATCGGTTGTTAGACATACAGCAGCAAAGTATCAAAATCCTCACGAACAGCTTTTACGGATACACCGGCTGGAGTGCGGCGAAATTTTACAAACGCGAATGCGCGGAAGCGACTACGGCATGGGGACGACATTTTATCAAGCGTACGGTGAAGGTGGCGGAGGAATTTGGATTCAAGGTTATCTACGGCGATACCGACAGCATATTCGTAAAATTCCCGTCTGAACTTGAGTTAGAGGGTGATAGGAAAGCGGCGATATTGAAGAAGGCGCGAGAAGTTTCGGAACGAATCTCAGAAGAGCTCCCTCTTGAGCTTGAGCTACAGGATTTCTACAAAGCTATTTTCTTTACGGGAAAGAAGAAGCGGTATGCCGCGCTCACCGATAAGGGCGAAATCGTGGTTCGCGGCTTAGAAGTGCGCCGTGGGGACTGGTGCGAACTGGCGAAGGAAGTGCAGACGAAGGTGATTGAACTCATATTAAAGGAAAAAGACCCTGAAAAAGCTATGCGATACGTTAAAAGCGTCATAAGCGAGTTAAAAGAAGGCGGAGTACCTTTAGAGAAACTAACAATTCACAAGACGCTCACCAGAAAGATAAGTGGATACGAAACAAAGCAAGCCCATGTTATAGCGGCTGAACGAGCATTGGCTTCTCCCTCACGCATTGCATACGAAGTCGGCTCGAAAATACCCTATGTGATATTAAAAGGTCCGGGAAAGACGAGCGACCGCGCGTTCCCCGTGGATGTTATAGAGCGAAGCGAAGGGAATGAGCTACACGCAGATGGGGAAAAATACATGGTTGACCTCGATTATTATATCCAACATCAGGTGGTACCGGTTGCGCATAGAGTGCTGCAACTCTTTGGCTACGGCTTATCAGCTTTTGAAGAGGGGGAACAGAAGACGCTCGAGGGGTATGACAGATCGTCTTTTAAAGAAGGAGCGCAGAAGGCACTTACTCATTGGTTTTGATGGTGCTCCAGTGGTTAGATGACCGAAAAGCTTATATATACCCTTCTGTTACTTAGCAATAGTGATAAAAATGGCTGAACTACCAATAGCACCTGTAACCAGGATAGTGAAGAATGCAGGAGCAGAGAGAGTAAGCGAAGAGGCAAGTCAGGAATTGGTGCGACTGTTAGAAGATTACGGCGAGAAAATAGCAAAAAAAGCTGTTAGCCTTGCTAAACACGCCGGACGGAAGACCGTGAAAGTGGAAGACGTCTTAGAAGCAGTAGCATAAACTAAAAAAGATACATAACGGGGGAAAAGAGTAAATCGCAAAATTTACCCCTCCTTTTTTTTCCTTATTACCCTGTTATTCGTATTCCGCTTTTATGCATCAATAGCGGGGGTTAACATGCTATCTTTATACTTAATACCGCTTCGCCCACTGTATGTATATACTCTACTCCGCATCGCTTCTCTCCAGGGCTTTCATCCTTTTTAGCCCGTTTATCTCTGTTATGACATCTACAACCGCTTGAGGCACTAAACTCTCCCAGCTTTCATTGATCGAGATTCGTCTCCTTATTTCGCTACCCGAATATTCTTTCCGATTGAAGAGCAAAGGAGCACGCACCTTGTAGCCCTGCTCCTCAAATAAGCGCTCTATTAACGGATTATTCGTGAATACTACATCCACGGGTGGGATCAATGACTCAACGTGCGATACCCAGACCGCATTCCAATTCACGTCCAGGACGGGTACGATATAAAAGTTGAAAATACCCTCATCTCGTAAGGACTTTGAAATCATCATATAGCGTTCACCCGCGGTAAAGGGGTTATCCAACTCGTGGCTTCTCTGTGCTGATCCAATGCAGATAATGACTTCATCGGCTTCGGAAGCCATCTCTTTTAGTACTGCATGATGTCCGAGATGATAGGGCTGGAATCGCCCTATGTATAGCGCTCTCATTTTTCGTTTATTCTATCATACTCACCCGTTCACACCACACCACCGCTTTTCTCGCGATTTTTAGCACGTTCGGCTCAGTATCGCATAGGAAATTACTTGCAGATATATTTCACGTATCGTTATAGTATATTCATCCTGTAGCTTTTATATAACTTTATCTCTACTGCCATCGTTGGTACAAAGTAGGGTGGGGGTGAGAGCAAAATGGTTAAAGTCGTATTATTTTTAGCTGCGGGATTTGAAGAGATAGAAGCTGTGAGTATCGTTGATACACTCAGAAGGGGCGGAGTGGAAGTTACAATTGCAGGTCTTCAAGAGGGGGTGATTGAAGGTGCGCACGGAGTTAACGTGATTCCGGATAGAGCAATAGATGAGATTATTATCGAGGAGTTCGATGCGGTCATTTTGCCGGGTGGCTATCCCGGCTATGTAAATCTTGGACAGGACAGGCGGGTTTTGGATTTAGTTACGAAAGCATTTGAAACGGGGATCATCGTGGCGGCAATTTGCGGTGCACCTTCGGTGTTAGCGAAATTAGGCATTCTGAAGGGTAAAAAAGCGACTATTTACCCGGGACTGGAGACAGAATTGACCGGCGGCGGGGCGGAACCCGTCAATGAGCGAGTTGTCGTTGATGGTAAGATGGTTACCAGTCAGGGACCGGGAACTGCGGTAGAATTCGGCGTTAAATTGGTTGCGCTGTTAGTTAGTGAGAAGAGAGCACGTGAGCTTAAAGATGAACTCGTAGTAAACTTTTAGAAAACATGCGCCTCCTCATCACTCTTCGGGCAGCAAAAGCTCAGAGCTATGAAAGTATGTACCACCATAAACTCCAGGGATTCATTTACGGGCTGTTGAGAGCTGCGGGATTCGGAATGGTGCATGACAAAGAAGGTTATAAATTCTTCTGCTTTTCAAATATTTTCCCGATAACGGATATGGAAGAAGGGGCTATATCGAAGCTGCTTATTGCGTCACCAAATGAAAAGCTAATATCGTCGTTAGAGACGCCATTACGAGATTTTTCCGCGGGTAACAGGAGGATAAACATAGGGGAGATGTCCTTTGAGGTAGTGGAATTTAAGAAGCTGGGGGTAAAGCTAAAAAGTAGAGATTTGAGGGTGATTACAGCCACGCCGATAATAATCAGAATACCAGAGCGGAATTATGACCGATATGGGATACCGGAAGAGGAGCGGAAACCCAGGTATGTTTACTGGCGTCCGAAATATTCGTTTGAGGCGTTTCTGAAGCAACTGAGTGAGAATTTGATAAAGAAGTTCAACGACTTTTACGGGACGAAGATAGAAGACTACGACTTGTTCGAGCAGTTTATGTTCCGGCGGGCGACGGCTACGAAGGTGGTGATTGACGGGCGGGAGTACGTGATGGTGGGGAGCATGTGGGAGTTCGTTTGGAGTTATATGGATGAGACGCAGCGCAGAGTGATTGAGTTCGGATTGGATGCGGGATTTGGAGAGCGGGGTTCGTTGGGGTTTGGGTTCGTGAACAGACTCGGAGGAGGTAAAAGGGAATAAATAAAATACAAAAATAGCGAACATGACAACTGAAACTGAAACTGAAACCGAAACTGAGATTGGCGCATTACTGAGCAAAGAGATGCTCTTCAGCGGCACGCAGGTGAATTATTTCGTAATATGCAAGACGAAATTATGGCTGTTCTCGCATTTCGTCACGATGGAGCAGAGTTCGGACCTCGTATCTTATGGCAAGCTGGTGCATGAAACTTCGTATGGAGCAAAGAGGAAGGAGATTGTCATAGACGATCGAATAGCGATAGATTTCATCCAGAAGGGTGATACGCTTATTCTTCACGAAGTGAAAAAGGGGAAGAGGCTGGAGAGGGCGCATAGGTACCAGCTTCTTTACTATCTGTATTATCTGAAGGAATTGAAAGGGATGGAGGAGGTGGAGGGGGAACTGGACTATCCGCTGCTGCGTAAAAAGGAGAAGGTAGTGCTTACCGATAGGTTAAATGAGGAGCTAATAGGGATACTAAAGGGGATAAAGGAGACGATCGCACTGCCAGAACCACCACGACCTACGTATCTGAGAATCTGCCGTAAATGTGCCTATTTTGAATTCTGTTGGGTGTAAAGTAGGTAAAAAACCACGAGATCCCACGAGATTAACACAAGATTTTTTGGTTAACAATAGCTAAAATAACCAATAGAGTGCCAAAATCTGATTGCCATT
>DAOUYX010000113.1 GCA_030665925.1 Methanosarcinales archaeon
TATCAATTGATAAGCACCAAAGAGCGCTGAAGGACTTATTTCAGATGCAAAGTTGCCTATTCCCTGATTCCAAACGAACAATGAGAAAAGTTCATCCAGTTCTGCGACAGTAGCGCCGGCAGCATACGCTTTTACCAGTTCACGGGTAGCCTGACGAAGACGACCGGCTCCCACTGCGTTTGCAAGGGAGAGCAGGTATTTTGTCTTCGGGTCTATGGCAGGATTCTCTTTCTTCCATGTAAGTTGCCAGAACTGTGCCGCGATCTTACCAAGTGTTCTATCGGTTTTACCGAGATTGGCAAGACCTGCCGGGTGTAGTGGAACTTTCGTACCGGCGGTTGTTTCTTTCCTCGCAGTCCGGTAAAAATATGCCCTGTATTCGTCATCCGAAATTTTCTCGGTCATGTACTCAAAGCCGAGGTCCGCCAGAGAGGAATATAGCGGGATGGGCTCAAAACTTTGAACCACACACACTCCTTCGCCAACAGTGACTTTTTCGGCCTTTTTTAGTACGATTGACCGGAAGTTCCCTGCCATTCCTCTACCATCTAACACTTCAAACGATTCCCTTTTGTTTTTCCATTCTTCTGTCATGATTCCTCTTTTTGGTTCATTTCATATCTTAGATTGTTTCAAATATATATTGGTAAGGATATAAAGAATTTATTCTAAAAGCAGATTGAAATAGGGGATTTAGAAAAAATCCTCATGAATCAAATTAACGCTTCTTCCACCGTCGCTCTGATAATATACTCCGCCTTGTGCAGTATTGTGTCGCCAATCTCGCGGTCTTTCTCCATACTTGCGGTGCAGGGATAGGAATGATGAGATTCGCTGTTTTGTTCGTAAAGTTCTCATGTATTCACGGCTTTGGAAAAGCAATCTCAATCCCTTCCCTTCATACCACCTCAATTTGCAGTCTCGCGATCGGTGCTGGGCTCTCTTGTGGCACAATAATCGCCGTAATTCTCGATCTGGAATCCTTCAAAATCCGCGGGAGTTCAAGCAGAAGGTCCATGTGAATCTCTGATACAATCGCTATGTCCGCATCCGGAATCTCTTTCGGTAAATACTCGCTCGCAGAATCCTCAATAAGTGCAGGAAGAAGAGAAGGGGCAGGAAGCTTAAAAAATCCTTTTATACGGTCTGCAAATCCGTATTTACCCTCTTTACAATATGTGCACGCCTCTGCGCAGGATGTGCAGAATGTGGAGTAGTTTTTGAGGTTACCAATAATTTGCTCTCCGAAATCGCCGCTATATAGCACAATCAGGTCCATTTCATACACTTATTTTATCTGTTTATTCACCCGATTACGCTTTGATTTTTTGTGGCGTGAATCGAAAATTTATTATGTGATTGACTTGTAAATGTTACATTATAGTAATAATTTAAAGGAGGCGATAAAAATGGAAAAAGAACTTGAGGGAAAAAATGTAGAGGGTGTAACCCTACCGCTTCTCGGAGATCCGGCACCTGATTTCGAAGCGGACACAACATTTGGTAAACTGCGGTTGGCGGATTTCAGAGGGAGCTGGCTGGTTCTTTTCTCGCATCCAGCCGATTTTACACCGGTCTGTACAACAGAGTTCATCGCCTTTGCCGAGATTTACGACGAACTGAAGAAGAGGAACACAGAACTTTTGGGCTTGAGCGTTGATAGTGTCTCGTCACATATCGCGTGGGTAAGAAACATCGAGGAGAAGGTGGGCGTGAAGATTCCATTTCCAGTCATAGCCGATTTGTCGAAGGAAGTAGCTACGAAGTATGGGATGCTTCATCCCAGGCAGAGCAAAACAGCAACGGTACGATGCGTTTTTATAATCGATCCTGAAGGAATTTTGAGGGCGATGCTCTACTATCCGCTAACGAATGGGAGAAACATGGATGAGATACTGAGGATGATTGATGCATTTCAGACTTCCGACGAGTATAAGGTCGCAACACCCGCAAACTGGCGACCGGGAGATGAAGTCGTTGTCCCGCCACCAAGCACGCAGGAGATGGCAGAAGAGCGAACGAAGGAAGGCTATGAGTGCGTAGATTGGTATCTGTGCAAAAAGAAAATTTAAATCCTTTTTTCTTTTCTTTTTTATTTTCTTTTTTACGAGTAAAGAAATGGAGAACCCTCGAATTAGGTGATAAAATGCTGAAAATAAAGAATTTGACGGTGGAAGTGGAAGGAAAGGAAATTATACGGGATTTGAACCTCAATATTGAGAGCGGTGAGGTGCACGTATTATTCGGACCGAATGGCTGTGGCAAAACAACGCTGCTGATGACGATACTTGGCTTTCCCAATTATAAAGTCAAAAAAGGGACTATAACGTTTAAGGGTGTGGATATAACCGATTTTACAACCAACGAGCGTGTGAAACTTGGACTGGGGATGTCTTTCCAGCACCCACCTGAAATAAGGGGTGTAAAGCTCGGCGATATGGTTAACATTGCGTTGGGGAAAAAAGAAGGGGAAATAGACGAGAGCATGATAGAGCTTGCAAAGAGGCTCAATATCGCGGTTGAGTTCTTGAATCGGGATGTGAATCTCGGTTTTTCAGGTGGGGAAGTTAAAAGGTCGGAGATATTGCAACTGCTTGCACAAGCTCCGGATTTCATCATGTTCGACGAACCTGATTCTGGCGTGGATGTCGAGAATATAGAACTCATAGGCAAGATAATGTGTGAGCTTCTGGATAGAAACAAGCTACCGAGTAAAAGAGAGCGATCAGGGCTTATAATCACGCATAGCGGTTTTGTCATGCATTACATAAAGGCAGACCGTGCACATGTGATGCTTAACGGGCGGATCGCGTGTTCAGGAATGCCCGACGAGATAACAAAGCGCATAATGGAAGACGGGTTTGAGAGATGCGTAGAGTTGTGCAGTGTAAAGGGTGCGTGCTGAATGAAAGAGGATAGAATCGAGCGAGCGGAACGAGCGCGGGCTAAGAAAGCGGCGCTGGGTGAAGACATCGCCATTGAGGACTACGGCACGGGCAAGGAACACGATGCACTCACCTCGCTGGACGAAATACCGGAAGAATACAAGCAGAATCTGCTCGACGCTGGCATTGAACCGTCCGAGAGAGAACGGTCTGGTTCGTTTTTACAGCGAGACCGTTCGGTGATCTTTTCTAAGGTGAAATATCCTGGTTTGGAGCTTATGAGCACGACGGATGCGATAGAGAAGTATGGGTGGCTGAAAGAGTATCTGTGGAAGGCAATTCCAGTGGATCAAGATAAATACACCGCAGAAGTCGAGTTAGACCAGACGCACGGCTATTTTATCCGGTCGGAAGCGGGATCAAAGGTAACAATGCCGGTGCAGTCCTGTCTGTTCATCACGTCAGACAAAATCAGGCAGAATGTGCACAATATCGTCATCGCAGAAGAGAACTCGGAACTCCATCTCATAACTGGCTGTGCGGTCTCGCACTCGGTCAGTTCCGCACTGCATCTCGGCGTTTCGGAGTTCTACGTGAAGAAAGGAGCGAAAATTACTTTTACTATGATACACAGTTGGAGCAGTGGCGTTGAGGTCAGACCGCGAAGTGCGGTGGTGATTGAGGACGATGGCACCTACGTCAGCAACTACATCTTAATGACGCCGGTGAAATCGCTTCAAACGTATCCAACCACGTATTGCGTGGGTAAAAACGCACGGGCGACCTCACAGTCAATTGTCTATGCTTCCGGTGATACGAAGATCGATGTGGGATCGAGAGCCGTGCTTCAGGGCGAAGGCAGCAAGGCGGAAATCATATCGAGGGCGATTGCGACCGATAACGCGAGGATAATCGCACGCGGTGACGTTATTGGCGAAGCGGCAAATGCAAAGGGGCATATTGAATGCCGAGGTTTGATGCTTTCTGATACTGCAACGATAGATTCGATTCCTGAGCTCAAAGCTACACGTAGAGACCTTGAACTTTCGCATGAGGCTGCAGTGGGAAAGATCGCGGAAGAGGAGATCCAATACCTGATGGCACGGGGCTTGAGCGAGGATGAAGCTACTTCTGTTATCATTCGCGGATTTCTGAATGTCGACATCACGGGACTGCCTGATGCGCTTGCAAAAGAGACGAAGAAGATGTTTGATATGAGTTTGGAGAAGGTAATGTGAAACTTTTTGGTATCTCCGGCAGTCCACGGAAAGCTGCAACCGATTGGATAATTCGAGAAGCATTACGGTACGCAGAAGAGCGTTGGAACGCGGAAACACGATACTTCTCGGTTCGCGGTAAGAAACTCAACTTCTGCATACACTGTGACCACTGCATTAAAGAAGGCGGTTGTATTCACGACGATGCGATGAATGAGGTCTACGCAGGGTTTGAATGGGCAGATGCAATTATAATAGGAACGCCAGTTTATCAAGGCACACTCAGCGGTCAGGCAAAGGTAGTTCTTGACCGCATGAGGGCATTTGCGGCGAGCAACCCTCGCGCACTCCGTGAAAAAGTCGGTGCAGCAGTTGCTGACGGTGGAGACCGCATAGGTGGCCAGGAATTCGCAATCATAGCTATAACAGATTTTTATGTGATAAATGAGATGATCCATGTAGGAGGTGGAGCATTTGGTGCAAACCTCGGTGCCACCTTCTGGTCGAAAGATAAAGGTGTAGCAGGCGTTCAGGATGATAGAGAAGGCTTGAAGAGCCTTTACAAGACGGTGGATAGACTTATGGAGGTCTGTTTTATGATGGAGGGCGGCGGGAAGATATGAGCACGAATAAAAGGATAGCATGGGGTATTACGGGCTCCGGTGATAAAGTACGCGAGTCTGTTGCACTCATGGAGGAACTTGCAAAAAGATATAACATGGAAGTTCATGTTTATCTCTCCAAGGAGGCCAAGGTCGTTTTAAAATACTACAAGCTTTTGGATGAAGTTGAAAAGTTCTTTCCAAAGGTGTCTTCAGAACGGGGGCCTAATGCACCTTTTCTATCCGGGAAACTCCAGTTAGGCACGTACTCGTTATTCTTAATCGCTCCCGCTACGGCAAATACCGTGGCAAAGCTGGCGTACGGCATTGCGGATTCGCTCCTTACCAATTCGGCTGCGCAAGCCATGAAAGTGGCTGTGCCGGTGTATATCTTCCCCGTAGACCAGAAAGAGGGCGAAATAATAACGAAGCTTCCCGACGGTCGAGACATGAAGTTACGAATACGGAAAGAGGACGTGGAGAACGTGGAGAAGTTACGAAGAATGCAGGGCATCACGGTCCTGAGCCAGCTTGAAGAACTCGAAGATGTGGTGAAGAAGCTCGGATAATTGACGCTGAAGTAATCGTTATTATCAAAACTTTAACAGGAAGGTTCTATCTTGACAGTCTCAGATTAACCGCCGAGTTCAGGAGAATAGCGGTTTAGAGGGTTAGCGGTTTGGCGTTTTAGCTAACGAGCGGAACCGCTAATAAACTAAACCTCCAATTCAGCGTTCTCGGCGGTAAATGAAATGTGACAAAGTCAAGCTATGAACTAACGTGAAATTATAAAAAATAAAAAGTGCCGTGCCTTTTGCACAGCACCTCTTTAAGAAGACAACCTCAGTCAGACTGGCGACAATCAGCCCTTGTAGCCCACCTTATCTTTTAACAATTCAACGACTTCTGGGTTGAGTAATGTCGAGGTATCCCCGATAGGTGCATTGATGAGCAGGGACTTGAGGA
>DAOUYX010000125.1 GCA_030665925.1 Methanosarcinales archaeon
GCTAAGACTAAATAAACAAGAGACCCCGCAGCCGCTGCTTTGCCTTGCGCTATACTGTCAGGTATATCCTTTGGACTCGCCGCGCACCCTGCAATGAAGATTCCATCCGTTGCGGTATCCACCGGTCTCAGCTTGGGATGCGCTTCTCCTAAGAAGCCGTCTACGGATAGGGAAAGTTTGAGCATATATATTATGTCCCGCACATCCTCATTGGGCTTCAGCCCAACACCGAGTACCACGAGGTCCGCTTCTAACTCATACGGCTCGCCAAGCAGCGTATCTTCTGCTCTTACCACTACCCTATCACTGCCCGGTTTCTTGTAGATTTCACCCGGAAGTCCTCTTCGATATTTGACACCCTCTGCCTTTATATTCCCATAAAATTCCTCATCGCCTTTTCCAAACGCCCTTACATCTTGATAGCATATCGTTACGTTTGCGTCCGGCAGTTTCTCCTTTGCTAAATGTGCTTGTTTCGCTAAATACATGCAGCATACACGAGAGCAGTATTCATACCCCGTCTGCGTATTCCTCGATCCAACACAGGAGATGAAAACCACGTTCTTGGGCTCTTTTCCGTTTATCTCTATCTTACCACCCGTAGGGCCACTCGCTGCGGACAACCGCTCGAACTCTAAGCCGGTAATTATATTGGGATACGCGCCATACTTGTATTCACCCGACACGGTCGGATCTATAATGTCATACCCGGTTGCCACGATAATTGTTCCTATGTCTAACTCCTCTGTCTCTCCTGAGGCACTAAAATCTATTGCATTTGGGTTACATGCCGCCATGCACGGTGGAACGGATTTACCTTCCTTAGCACTATCAAGCGTCGCATCCCCGCATTTACCCTCCTTCAGTAGTGAACAATTCTCCGGGTCCACCGTATAAATCGGAGGAACGGCGTTCGGGAACGGGAGATAAACAGCGCTTCGCTTACTCAACCCCTCGTCAAACTCGTTTGGTACATCCTTCACCGGGCATGCTTCTGCACATAATCCACAACCGGTGCACTTTGTCACATCCACGTATCTCGGCTTCCGCTCCACCTTCGCTTTAAAATTGCCCACATAGCCTTCGATTTCTTTAACCTCGGAATAAGTCATCAGATTGATGTTCGGATGCGCTCCAACGTCTATCATTCGTGGTGTTAAGATAGAAGTCGCCTTGTCGAGGATGGGGTAGACCCTATCGAGTTGAGCCACGTGCCCACCAATAGAAGGCTTCTTCTCCACAAGATGTACCTTGAAGCCCGCATTTGCTATGTCTAATGCTGCGTACATGCCAGCTACGCCACCGCCTATTACCAACGTTTCGGGAGTGACTTCAACCTCTTTCTCCTCGAGTAATTCCAATAATGCAGCCCGTGCAACGGCACTTTTTATCAGATCCTTAGCCTTCTCAAGCGCTTCTTTCGGATAATCCACGTGCGGCCAACTGCAGTGCTCCCGGATATTCGCCATCTCATAGTAAAACGGGTTCAATCCTGAATCAGAACAGGTCTTTCTGAACGTTGGCTCGTGCATCCGTGGCGAACAAGAAGCTACTACTACCCTGTTGACTCTACCCTCTGCAATGTCTTTTCTTATCGTGTCCTGTCCAGGGTCCGAACATGTAAAGATATAGTGGCGAGCAACAACAACGTTTGGCAACATTGCGGCATATTTCATGAGCTCTCTTACGTCCAATACCATCTTTATGTTTATACCGCAATGGCATATATAAACGCCAATTCGCGGTCTATCTTTTGGTGCGTCTCTTGCAATCCCTTCTGCATATCCCTGCGCCGGGACTTCCGTATAATCATATTTTTCTTCTGCCATCTTTTCTTTCCCTCCTTATTTATGCCGCCCCCATCTTATCCGCCATCTCTCTTAACGACTTATAGCCTACACACAGTTCTTCTTCTATCCCCGTTACTGAAGTTCGCACTTTCGTTTTCCCGCTGCCTATAAGGGCGAGAGCAGCAGCCGCAGCAGCTTTTCCCTGCGCCACACTGTCAGGAATGTCCTTGGGAGCCTGCGCACAGCCAGTAACGAAAACACCATCCACATCGGTATCTACCGGTCTGAGCTTTAGATGCGCTTCTTTTGCAAATTTATCCACCGTTTGACCGACACCTAACAGTTTTAATAACTCGTCAGTGCCCGCGCTTGGTTTCAAGCCCACGCCAAGAACTACAAGGTCCGCTTCTATCTCAAAAGGCTCGCCGAGCATCGTATCTTCTCCCCTTACCACTACCCTATCACTGCCCGGTTTTTTGTATATCTCGGATGCGAGTCCCCTTCGGTAGTTATTACCTTCTTCCTTCACGTGGTTATAAAATTCCTCAAAGCCCTTACCAAACGCCCTCACATCCTGGTAAAGCACTGTTATGTTGCAAGTAGGAACCTTCTCTTTGAGCAAATGGGCATGCTTCGCAAGATACATGCAGCATACACGAGAGCAGTATTCATACCCCGTCTGCTTATTCCTCGACCCAACGCAGGAGATGAAAACCGCGTCCTTCGGCTCTGGCATATCGGCTACTATTATCTTACCAAATGTGGGACCGCTTGCAGATGAGTAACGTTCAAACTCCAATCCGTGAATCACATTTGGATACACCCCATATTTATATTCGGGCGACACCGTCGGCTCTATAATGTCATATCCGGTTGCCACTATGATTGCTCCAACATTCAACTCCACTGTCTCATCCTTCATATCATGATGTATACAGTTTGGACCGCACATCAGAACACAGGGAGGAGCTTCATTCTTGGTTACTTCTTCTCCCTTCTCTCTCTTCTTTACTGCTTCTATTGTGCTTTCAAGCGTTGCTTTTCCGCACTTCCCCTTCTTTAACATCAAACAACTCGCTGGATCTATGCTATAAGCAGCGGGAATTGCAAAAGGGAAAGGTCTGTATATTGGCGCTCTCTTCATCAGTCCGAGATCAAATTCGTTTGGGATCCTTCCCTTCAGCCTACACGCTTCTTCACACGCCATGCATCCGGTGCATACCTTCTCATCAACGTATTTTGCCCTCTTCAACACCTTCACCTTGAAATTGCCAACCGAGCCCTCCACGCCTGTTACCTCTGCACAACTCATCAGGTTTATGTTCGGATTAATACCCACATCTACCAATCTTGGCGTTAAAATACAAGCAGAACAATCAAGCGTTGGGAAGGTCTTATCGAGCTGTGCCATGTGTCCACCAATAGAAGGCGTTATCTCCACTAAATGCACCTTGAACCCCGCATCCGCGATATCCAGTGCGGCGTACATCCCCGCTATTCCTCCGCCAATCACTAACACTTCCGGAACGACAGCCACCTCCTTCTCCTCAAATTTCTCTAAACAAGTATCTTCAACCTTGCCCTTTATTGATTGCATCAAATTCCGCGTGTTTTCTTCTATATCACTTTTCGGTTTCTCCTTCTCTACTTCTACCTCAGCTTCAGTTGCCATACCTTTTCCACCCCTACTTTAACTTTCTTCGGTATTCTACATATAAATCTTTTGCTTTTTTCCCGCGTCACGGTACTGTTAAGGTACTAACCTTCTCCGATCCCGCGGGAAAAGCACGACTTCTCGTACGTTATCCAGCCCCAACATGCTCATGAGCAGTCGTTCAACGCCCAGTCCCCAGCCCGCGTGCGGCGGCATACCGTACCGAAAAGCGTTGAGATAAAACTCAAAACTATCTGCGCTTAAGCCTTTCGACTCGATGTTCGCCTTCAGCAGCTCGTACGAATGAACCCGCTGCGAGCCAGAAGCGAGTTCTAATCGCGGATGCATCAAGTCGAACGCATCGCACGTATCCTTGCCTTCGATCGGTTGGGCATAAAATGGTTTTATCGCACGTGGCCAATCGGTGATGAAATAATGCTCGCCTATCGTCTTGCCGAGGATATGCTCTGCGGACGTGCTGAGGTCCTCACCCCATTCTATCTGCTCTCCTCTTTCTAAAAGGACGTCTATTGCCTCGTCGTAGGTTATACGCCTGAATGGAGTTTTGGGTATTTTAAAATCTAAATTGAAGCTATCCAGTCCTGGATAGGCCGCAACCATTGAATAGACCAACGCAATGAGTTCCTCTAAGAGCTGCATCACCGTTTCGTTCGAGACAAATGCAACTTCTACGTCTATTGACGTCGCTTCGTTGAGATGTTTTGTGGTGTCGTGCTCCTCAGCCCGGAATATCGGCGCTATTTCGCAGACCTTGTCAAGGCCGGAAGCAATGAGCATCTGCTTGTAAAGTTGTGGGCTCTGATTTAAGAACGCTTCTCGTTCAAAATAAGTAATCGGAAAGAGCGCGGTGCCACCTTCCGTCGCGGCACTTACGATCTTCGGCGTGTTTATCTCGATGAACCCTCGCTCGTCGAGGAAATCCCGGATCGCTTTGAGGACACGACTGCGAATGATAAAGATATGCTTTGTTCTCTCGGTTCTCACGTCCATAAATCGCGCATCCAACCGCGTATCCAACTCCGCACCCACTTTGCCCGTGGTATCTAAGGGTAAGACGTGCGATGCCACGCTCAACACTTCTATCCGTTCGGGTATTATTTCATATTCATTCGGCGCTTTTTGCTCGCTCTTTACTATCCCCTCTATCGCCACTACGGATTCACGGGGGACTTTTTTCGCCCGTTCAAATAGCTCCTTATCCACTTTTCGCTTGTGCAGCGTAACCTGAGCAAAACCTTCACGGTCTCGTACAATAAGGAAAAAGACTCCGCCGAGATCCCGCTTCTCATGTACCCAACCCGCAATACTCACGTGTTCGCCGTCATCATCTGCGGTTATTTCAGTTGAGTATTTCCGGTTCTCGATCGGCAATTTCATATTCTATTCTGTACTTTAGCTCTGTTCTTAATATAAAATTAGAAAATTCTGCAGTTGCTGAAATGTGTTTACTACACTATAC
>DAOUYX010000112.1 GCA_030665925.1 Methanosarcinales archaeon
GATCAAAGCCCAATCCAAAGCCGAAGACAAGGCAAAGGATATCCCGTACGATTTTCTCGTGCTGTCCATCGGTGCGGAACAGACTTTTTTTGGTATTCCAGGAGCAGAGGAGCTTTCATACTCTATCAATACTCTGGAAGGTGCGATGTCAACAAAAAACGCACTTGATAAACTCGATTACTCGAAGGAACTTAGCATTCCGGTTATAGGTGCAGGCTTGACCGGCGTGGAAGTTGCCGGCGAATTGGTTGATTATTTCAAGAGCAAGGGAGCAACCGCAAGCATATATCTTGTAGAGATGATGCCGCGGGTACTGCCCGCGTTTCCTCACGAAAGCGTAGCGAACTACGTTGCAAAATTCCTTTCTGCGCGCGGTGTTACGATAATGACGGAAACAGCGGTGCAAGAAGTGAACAAGACTGAGATAGAGTTCGAAGACGGTAGGAAACTCCCGTACGATCTCATTATCTGGACGGCGGGAGTAAAACCAAACAGCCTCCTGGATAAACTCGATCTTCCAAAGATTAAAGGATGGCTAAAAGTGGATTCTTATCTTCGTGTAGAAGACAGGGATGATGTATTTGCAGTTGGGGATACAGCATACTTCGAACGTGCCGGTGTTCGCTCCGGTCAGAACGTCGAGGAGGCGGAAAAACAGGGTAAAGTAGCCGCAGCGAATGTACAGAGCACGATAAAAGGGCAAATACTGAGGGAATATAAACCTAAGAACACAATGCAGAACCCCAGAGCGTTCATATCGCTCGGTGATGATAAAGCAGTGGTGTGCTCCGCTAAAATAATGTCTAAGGTTTTTGCGTACCGGTTAAAGAAGTTTGTGGAGCGAAGGTATATGAAGAGATTCCGGTAGTGCCGGTAACCCAAACTCCAACTTTGCCAATCAAAACACATTTAAATCGCAAAATCAGTTGCTTGGATTTCACAAACGCTACAACACCATTGCAAGCCCGAAAATCACGAGGAGCGCAGCGGGTATCAGTATCATGCCAGTGAAGGCATTTTTCGTTATCGCACTGATTCCTTCCTTGATCTCCTCGTCGCCCCTTGTTCTGATTAAACTTTTCTTAAAAGTTCGTATTAACGGCAAACTCTTTGCGGTGAAGTACATTGGAATGGCTAACAGCACGAACAGAACGTACGGAATACCGAGATCGAGGAAGAGCAGGGGAATAAATGTGAGCCACGAACAAATGGTCAACGGTAAATAAAGACTGGCAGTCGTGGTCTTACCCAATCGAATTGCCAGATTCCTACGGTCTATCGAGAGGTCGCACTCGAAATCCGGGATCTCCCTCGTTAATTTCAGTTTGAATACATCTATTATCCAGGGCAGTGCAACGATGGTCGGGAGCCAGCTCACCTGGTGCGATTGTAAGTAGTAACCGCTGAATACGGTCAGCCATCCTACTCCTGCGGTTAGTGCTATTTCGCCCAAGCCGTGGTAAGAGAACCGTGGTCCCCGTGAATAAGAGTACGGGATGATTATGCCAAAGAGCCCAAGTAGCAAGGTCAGACTTCCGGTCTTGAAATAAAAATGTAACAACACGCCGAGTGGTAAAGCAGCCAACGCGCACAGATAAGCACCGATGTTCGCCTGCTTCACCGTTATACGCCCTTTTGCGAATGCGTTAAACCGCCCGCTGACCGCGGTATTATGAAGCGTGCTTGTTCCATCTACACGACCAAAATCAATCCCTTTTTGCTTTAAATCCGCGTATACGCTGCTTGCATTGAGCACGAAGCAGAACTCCGTAAGTAGAAACACCGCAAGCAGCGAGATTGCGAATACCGCGCCATCGAAAGGATACCCGTCAGCCCATGCTAAGACCGCTCCCAAGAGGAATGGGAGTATAGTGGTTGTGAACTTAGGCAACCCGGAAAGCTCAATCCAGCCAGATACTATATCCTTTGTATGGTTCATTTTCCTGCTACAGCATCTTTTCTTTTAGTACTATTCCTAAAAACTTTCGTCTGTTTTATTGTTATATCCCCCAGTATATGCCTCTCCACAGAGTTAAAATAGCGCCCCATCCTGTTCGTAACTTCGATTCAATCGCAGTGCGAGTTCAGCCTTTGTTAGCTCTCTGCTCAGATAAGAAACGTGTTCAAGTCGTGAAACCAGATTTAAGCGCAGGATTGTATCCATTATCTCCTGTGCACTCCGTCCTATTATTCGTTTCCCGGTAGGCGAATGTTGTGCACATATCTTCTTATCGCTCTTGCCGTCCCCTTCTACTTCACCAATAGCGATTCTAAAGCATCCCTTAGGGTCAAGCCGCCACTTCTCGTTCTTTTTCGCAGTGATAAGCTCGCCATCGTGAATTTGCATGACCGGCTTCCTTCTCTTCTCCTTGAACGTTAAAAGGTCGAATCCAACGTCCTTCGGCGCACTTTTGCGTGCCTTCGACAGCATCATCATCTCCGACGCCACCCGCAGCTCTCTTACGCTTCCTCGCGCTTTATCACTGCATTCCGGTGTAAAGAGAATATCCGCGCTTAGTTCCGAGGCGATGCCCGCTAAGGTTGCGTTTATACCCACAGAATCCGCATCCATAAGCTCAGTGACGTTTCCAACGCCAAAGAAAAGTGGTGTGGTCTTATCCTGCAATCTGAAAAGATAATAGTTGTATAAGGATTCTGCGATTCCGTATCCAATGGTATTCAAGACGGGGTCTGCAATTATGCGCTTTATCCCGTACTCCTCAGCCATTTTTAGGTTTGCAAACAGACTCTCATTGCTTTTCTGTGCTTCATCGCTATCGGGAATTACGACTGCGGCTACGTTATTGCTCGCTATTGCCTCACCCACTTCTGAAATATTTTCGCTATTTAAGCTGAGCACCATATCAACACCGTTTTCGACACCTGCGCGTATGATGTCTGCATCTAAAGTATCAATGGAAATAGGCACATCCGGCGCGAAAGCCAGCGCTGTTTCTACTGCTTTTTTTACCTCAGCGGGCTTCGCACCGATATGAACCCCGATATCCAGAATGTCCGCACCGCTTTTCAGATAGTGCTCTGTCATTCGTTGTAGTTCATCCTCTTGCATCAGCGTTGCATCCACGAGTTCTGCGCAGACCTTCATTCTTGCTCCACCGCCTATTTTCACCCGCTTTAGGGAGAACGTCTCCTTTACACCGCTTTCCAACTCGTACAGTTGTTGCTTTGCATTCTCTTTTCGCTTCGCCGCCAGGAAGACATCAGCCGGCGTATGTGACGAGAATTCCGTCTCTTCTACGAATTGTAATGCCTCGCCAATGTCGTACGCATGTCGAGGTCCCAACCTGATCGGTGTGGCTATCTCTTCCTCCAAATCACTGAAATCCGCTTTGCAAAATCCGGAAACTAAGATGAGGTTGCAGTCCAACTTTTTAGACTCACCATATTTATCAAGTGCTCTCTTCAGCGATTTAGGCGTGGAAAACGCAGCAATGTTTAAGTCTTGTGTAAGCACCTCACAGGTTATCCGGGCCGCGTTCGCAGTTCTCACGGCATCCTTAACCATTCCTTCTGCTTTCCTGCCGGTTGCTAATGCTACCTTCATGTGCTTAAACACTCTAAAAACGCATCTTCTGGTTTATCCTTTATCGTTTGATACACTATGAATGTTTCCGTCCGCTCGACAGCACCAAAAGAATGCATCGCCCTTAAGAACTCTGTCATCTCATCCTTATCCCGGAACAGAAGCTCTAAGAAGAAGTCGAACCGCCCGAAGAGGAGTTGAATCCTTCTTACATTTTCACTATTCCGCAAGAACTCTCTGAGTTCATTTCTCAATTCCTCCTCCGGCTTCGCAATAATCAACACATACGCCTGAAAAGAGAAACCAAGCTTTTCCGCATCTAAGCAGACCGAAAAGCCCTTTACTATACCTTCCTCTGATAGCTTCTTCACTCGTTCAAAAGCCACCTGCCGGCTTATCCCGCACCGTCTACTCAGCTCTGAATATGAAAGCCTACCGTTCTCAAGCAGTGCCCGAAGCACACATTTGTCCTTATTTTTTAGCTTCATTTTCGTCAAATGTAAAAAATAAATATCGAAAATTATATAAATAGTTATCTTTTCATTCCTTTTTGTTTATGGTTGGTCATGAAAGCGAAAGAGGAGAAGCGGATGGAGGATGAACGATGGAAGATAAAAGAGTTATGGATATGCTAAAAGCGATATTGGGGGAGAAAAACTGGCAGAAACTTATGAAGATTGACAATCCCAAACTCCATCAATTTATCGCTAAGTATGTTGAGCTTTGCAATCCCGATAAAGTGTTTGTCTGCACGGATTCGCCAGAAGACATTCGGTATGTTAGGCAAGAGGCGATAAGGGCTGGCGAGGAGATGGAACTTGCTTTGAACGGGCATACGGTTCATTTTGACGGCTATTACGACCAGGCACGGGATAAGAAGAATACTAAGTTCCTTCTACCGGAAGGCGTTGATTTAGGTTCTAATATAAATGCGATGGTTAGAGGGGCGGGGCTCAATGGAATTCATGAGATTCTAAGAGATATTATGCGAGGGCATCAGTTGTTTGTGCGCTTCTTCTGTTTGGGGCCTCTCAACTCCGATTTCTCAATACCCGCCGTTCAGCTCACTGACTCTGGCTATGTAGCCCATTCGGAGGATCTGTTGTATAGACAGGGCTATGAGGGATTCGTAAGATTGGGTAGAGCCGCACGGTTCTTTAAGTTCGTACATTCAGCAGGCGAGCTGGATGAGAGAAAGACCTCCAAAAATATCGACAAACGGAGGGTTTATATTGACCTTGAGGATGAGACGGTATATAGTGTGAATACCCAGTATGGGGGCAATACCATCGGACTTAAGAAGTTAGCAATGCGTCCAGCAATAAACAGAGCTTCAAAAGAAGGGTGGCTCACCGAGCACATGTTTATCATGGGTGTGCATGGTCCGAATGGCAGGATAACGTATTTTACAGGCGCCTTTCCCTCACTCTGCGGAAAGACCTCCACTTCCATGATAACAGGGGAAACTATCGTCGGTGATGATATAGCATACTTAAGGAAAAAAGAAGGTGTGATACGCGCAGTCAACCCGGAGAAGGGGATATTTGGCATAATACAGGGTGTGAACTCCAAGGACGATCAGATTATATGGGGGGCACTCCACAGTCCGGGTGAAGTTATATTTTCTAATGTGCTGGTCACGGAAGAAAAAAGGGTCTACTGGATTGGTAAAGATGAAGAAGAGCCCAAAAAGGGTTTTCATCACTCAGGTGAATGGACACTGGGGAAGAGAGATGCCGGAGGTAACGAAATCTCCACTTCGCATCCAAATGCACGGTTCACGCTTGATATGAAGCGCTTAGAGAATGTGGACCCAGAACTCGATAATCCAGAAGGTGTCGTTATAGGCGGGATAATATATGGCGGACGAGATTCAGACACGAAAGTGCCGGTGGTGGAATCCTTTGACTGGGTGCATGGCGTTGTTACTATGGGTGCGGCACTGGAGTCTGAAACGACCGCGGCAACGCTGGGAAAAGAAGGTGTGCGGAAAATCAACCCGATGTCAAACCTCGATTTCCTTTCCATACCCCTGGGAAACTATATAGCGGATCATCTGAAATTTGGCACGGGATTGAAAAATCCGCCTCAAATCTTCTTGGTGAATTACTTTATAAAAGACTCGGAGGGAAACTTCCTGAATGATAA
>DAOUYX010000017.1 GCA_030665925.1 Methanosarcinales archaeon
GCTTGTCAGGTGCAATTCACGGGATAATGGTAAGATAGTAGCGAAGATATGTGAGAAAGGCTGCATTGCATGCAAGCAATGCGAGAAGGCGTGTGAAAGAGAAGCGATAAAGGTTGAAAATAACCTTGCAGTAATTGATTATGAGCTTTGCAACGGTTGTGGCTCATGTATGGAAGCCTGCAAGTTCGGAACGATTGTGCCGATTTTTCCATCTGAAGATGCTGTTACCAGTATGGTAAAAAGAGGAGGAAAATAGATGGAACTAAACTGGATAAGGGCAATAGGAGCAGGCTTTGATATCGCAATTTCTGTTGCTGCATGTGGATTCATAGGCTACTATGTGTGTGGAGGAAGGCTGCATCAAGCCACTCCGCTCAGCATCTTGGGTCTCGCAATCGGTGTGCTTTTGGGCTTTATCATAGCTATATACAGCATAATAAGGATGTTTGGGGGAGAAGATGAAAGATAAAAAAAGCAGTTTGTTATTCCTGATGAGAACGGTCTTTGACGAGAAGGAGGATTATAGGGTGAGACTTTACATACTCGCATGGATCGCATCAATATGCGCGATGCTTGCTTTAGTTGTAGGAGCACTCATCTTCCTGTTTAAAGCTTTTGAACTCCTCTTTGGTCACCTCTCGCTAATAGTATTTATAAGCATAACAGAAATTCTCTTACCTTTTCCGGGCTGACCCCCTCCTCCTTCAGCTTCGCCATCAACCTTAAGTTTCTTATTTCCGCTTCTTTCATCACCAAAAAGCCGATTAGAGGGCCCAAGCCAAACGTTTCTGTTGTGGAAATTTCTTTTCCCTTCCTGAGCACCGCTTCATCAACCTTCTTCTCCATCTCCATTGAGTCTAACTCTTCTCTCACATCCTCTATCAGATAAGAATATCTTGTCTCCCTCAGCCTCTCCAGAAACTCCTTCACACCCTCTGAATCTTCATAATCCCTCTCAACTTCAAAATTCATTAAAAACCTCTTTATATCCTCCGCACCTACCCCCCAAGCTTTTCCCCTCAGCATCGCCTTCAAGTCTAAACTGTCAATGAGAACCTGCAAATATTGCTTAAAAATTCTAAGCTCTTTCCTCTTCTTTCCCTCTGCTTTTTCAAGCATCCCCTCGAGCAACACCTTTTCTAAAGCAACATCAATAAAGGAAAAGTTCCCGGTGGCTTTATATTCCTCTATCCCTCCCCTTATGTTATAAGGCGTGCCCTCAAGAGCTAGGGCTACTTCTTCCAGCTCCTTACCTGGTAAACCCTCTATCAAATTGAAAATATATCCTGCCTCTATTAATCTTTTTTTTATCTCTTCTTCGGACATGCCTGCGTGCATTCCCACAAGAACTGTTCTCAAGTTCGCTACATCCCACTCACGGTTCAAAAAATCAAAAACTTCCTCGAACCTCTCAGGAATCAATCCAACGATTTCATCATGCAAATCTTTCTTATATGAGAGCAAACCCCTCTCTATTTCCTCATATTCCGTCCCTCCTACATATTTCCCATACTCTGTATTCTCAAGAACGAAACAAAAATCCTCGAAAGGAGATAAAATAAGCTCCTCAAAACCTTTCTCGTCCATCAACCTCGCTTCCTTCGCCCTTATTACCGCAGTGGCATATACAAGCGGAGCTATCCGCAACAAATACCTGCATGCCAGGAAAGCAAAAATACCTACTACTATTACTAATAATATTAAAACATTTACAGGTTCCACCACCTTCATTCCCTCGCTATATGAATTTTATCCCCACGAACACGAGAATTGCAATCAGCAGCCCGAATATAGCAAAAGTCTCTGCCATCACTGTCAATACTATACTCTGACCAAATGTCTCTGGACGCTTCGCCACCGAATGCATGCCCGCTGCTGCTATCATCCCCTGTGCAACCGCTGTTATACTTGTTAATCCGATGACAATACCAGCAGCAAGTGCAGCAAGACCAACCTCCTCAGATATAGGCTCAACAACACCCAGCACCCCAGTGCCAATCAATATTATAATTGCACCCAGGAATCCATAAATCCCTTGTGTCTGAGGTAGCGCTTGTAATACCAGTACCGGTCCAAACTTCTTTGGGTCTTCTGAAATAACCCCGATCCCGGAAACCCCTGATACCCCTACTCCAAGTCCCGAACTTATACCGCCCATTCCCATTGCGATAGCAGCACCGAGAAGTGCATAGAACAGCCCTATTGTGTATTCCACCATCGTTTTATCACCCCTATTCTTTTTTATTTCATGCTTTTATCTTATATGGTATATACTCATACCCACCCGCTTTATAAAACTTTGTGAAAAATTCCACATAGTGCAACCTGATACCATGGACAAAAGACCCGAGCACCTGCACCGCCCAGTTCAGCAAATGCCCAAATATAAATACCAACGCACCAATAACATACCCGATGAAAGCAATCCCCAAACACATCTCCGCCAGTGCATTCACCGCCATCGCAATCCCGAAAGTGCACAGACCAAGTGCCATCAGGCGTGCATAAGAGAGTGTATCGCCTAAAAAACCAGTTATGCCAAATAAAAACATTCCCTTTCTTGAATAGAAGAGCAAAACGACAGAAATAGCCAGGAAGACCACCCCAATCATCGAAAAAGCATTAAGAACGAACCCATCATGCATATTACGGGTTATTAAGAGGGGAATTAGCCCTGCCTGTGCGAGCAAAAACCACAAATCCCCGCCTAAAATCTCCTTCACGCCCTTGCTATCAAATATATGCACCAGAACACCGATGTTCAGGTGAATAAGACCAATAAGAAGTGCAACTCCCAAGAATAAAGTGGCTTGACGTAATGGGTCAATAATTATGAGCGAGTTCAATGCACTTATATCAAAATATTTAGCAGTAAACAGATCTCCAAACCACCCCCCGGTTAAAGCCCCTAACACAATGGTAACCAAACCCGCAGAAGCCAAAATAATCGAAGCATCTTTCACTGTCGCGTTGTATTTCCCCGCACCGCGGAGGAGCAAAATCCCCAGAATAAGGCATATCAACCCATAAAACGCATCGGTTAGCATGAAACCAAAGAAAAGCAGGAAAGTGGGCGCGAGCAATACCGTGGGGTCAATACCGCCATATTTCGGCGTCCCATATAAATTCGTGATGAGCTCAAAACTACGGAAGAATCTGGGATTCCGCAAAAGAACGGGAACATCTTCTTCCTCTGTTTCTGGGGGATTCGCCTCTACATCACAAAGACCTTCACTGATACTCTCAACTACTCTTGAAACCTCTTCTACTTTATCTGCTGGAACCCATCCACTCAAAACAAATGTTCTCTCACTCTGTCCAAAATTCCTCTGCACTTCGGCTCTCTCCTCTACTATCCTGAGCAATTCCCTAAAAGCGAGCAAATCATCTCTTCTCTCTCCCGCGTTCTCCGCCAATACTTTCTTTACCCCCTCTCTTTCCTTTTCAAGTCCCTCTATCCGCTCCTCGATATCTATTATCTCTTCGCTTGGCTTTCGCTTGAAATCCACTTCTATCTTCTCAAACTCATCCCTTCTTAACCTCGCCAAGACTTCTTCGGCATGCTCCTTAAAGCATGCAACCACACAGGCATATTCCTTCTTCTTCTCTTCTCTTTTTACTTCCTTCTTCTCAAAATAATACATAGATGAGGTTACTTCTTCCAAATCAGCAATTATCGCTTCCAGTGCCTCTTCCGGGCATATTCCCGGGAAAATATGGATGCGGGTTCCTTCGCCTATATACTTCAGCTCAACTTCGAGGTCCTTTATTCTTTCCAGAGTCTCTTTAGATGATTTTAATTCGTTTATTTCCCTTTCTAACTCTCTATAACCCGTTAGAGGCTCATCTATCTCACCTTTAACTTCACGAAGAATAGTCTCCGCTCTGTTTATCACTTCCTCCTTTTTAGCATCTCTTAGCTCACCCAGTTCTATCTTCTTTGGTGGTGAGGGGTTAAAAATCCTCTTAAAAAAGCTCTCAGAAGGCTCAGGTCTAACTTCTTCATAAACCTCTAATATCTCATTTACGTGCCTCAGTAGCTCCGAAGCCTCCTTTAAAACGGGATCCACGGATAAAGGCTTTATGTTTTCTCCTTCTAAATTTTCATACTCGGTGATGTGGATCACACCAAGTGTATGCAATCTCTTGATTGCCTCCTCTTTAAATTCCTTCAGCGTTACTATCCAAATTTTTTTCATCACCGCAGGTCTGAACATTTCCTTCTCCCTCTTTCCGCTTAAAGTGCCAGTGTCCCTAACCAGATATAGAATAAAGAATAAAATATAAAAGTAGAGTATATTTTAGAACTGATGTTGCCCGAGATATTTTTCCCATTGGTTAAAAGAAGCGAGGGGTTCGACGCACTAAAAAGAAGAATCATTGATAAGGGGTTCTGCACTTATTGCGGAGCATGTGCTTCTTTCTGTGAACATATTGTGCTCAAGGAAACACCGGAACTCGTGGAAGATTGCTCCTTAGAGTATGAGGATGTGATTAAATGTGGAGAGAACGGGATTTGCTACGATGTCTGCCCGATGACAGAAACGAACGAGAAGGAGCTGGAGGAAGCTTTCCTCGATGGTAAAAAAGATGCGGAACTTGGAATTGTGCGGAAGTTAATCGCAGGCTCATGCGGGGCGCAAGGGCAAGACGGAGGGGTTGTAACTTCGTTGCTCCTCTCAGGACTGAAAAACGGGCTTTTTGATTGTTGTATTATTGCAGCCAGAGGAAGTGGTTTCAGAGCAGAACCGGTTATAGCGGAATCTGCTGAAGAAATAAAGGAAGCGAGTGGCACGAAATATGTGGCAGTGCCGATGGTATCGAAGATCGGGGAAGCGATAAAAGAGGGTAAGAGGAAGATAGCAATTGTGGGAACTCCCTGTGAGATAAGAGCCACGAGGAAACTACAGCAGGCAATGCTAAAGGAAGTTGAAGAGATAGATATAGTTGCGATAGGATTGTTCTGTTTTGAGAATTTTGATTACGACCTACTTTCCGAAAAAATAACGGAGCTGCTGGGAATAGAGCTTGGGGAAGCTGAAAAAGTTCAGATAAGTAAAGGGAGATATATAGTTAGAAGTAATGGTAAAGAGAAATCATGTAAAGTCACGGCTTTGGAGGCGGCGGTCAGGAATAACTGTTTCTATTGCGATGATTTCACAGCGAGGTTGGCGGACATCTCCGTCGGCTCAGTTGGCTCCCCCGATGGTTCTTCTACCGTAATCATAAGGTCAAAAAAGGGTGATGAACTTTTCAACTCACTTGAGGACTTCGTTACAACTGATGTTAATAGAGAAGAGATAATCAGGACTGCTTCTTTGAAGAGGGAGAAAATAAGAAGGGAAGGCGAAGTCCCGCCTATTTTGATAAAGAGTGTGAGATTAAAATGACGGAGATAATAACCGCAGGGAGTTCTGTTACGTCGGACGGGCTGAAGATAAAAAAAGTAGATGAGGAGGGTTTACAAGGTCATTACGCGTTTCCGGTCACGGTAAATGAGGACATGTGTTGCGGATGCAGGATGTGCGAGGCTGCTTGTGAAAACCAGAACATCAGCTTTGACGAGAAGAAGGGTGTCGTGGTAATAAACGAGATAGCATGTAAAGGTTGCGGGGCTTGTGTAGCCGTGTGTCCGTCCGGGGCGCTATTTCAACGATTCCTTCGCGATGAACAAGTTTTCGCTGCTATTGACTCTGGCCAGGACATAGAATCCTGTGAGTTGTGTCCACTATCGGGGGCGGTGGATTTTGAAGTACCGGAGCATGATAAGGAATCAATCAGATTAGTATGCGCGGCACATGCCGATCCTTTCGTTATATTAAGGTGCTTTGAATCGGGCGCTGACGGCGTTATGGTGATAAACTGCTGTTCCGGCGGTACCAAGGATAGGCAACGAGCAGAAAAGAGTGTAAAAGTTGCAAAGGAACTTATGGAAACCCTGGGAATGAACCCGGAAAGAGTGCATTTGGAGTGGATTTCTCCTTTAGAGCGGGAATTTGATAAAAAGGTAGCTGAATTTGTCAGTCGTATGGAGAATGGAAAAGATATCTGATATTATAAACCGAACGAAGGCATTTTATTGCGTTGATTGTGGGAAGTGCACTTCAGCTTGCCCCCTATCCCGATTTGGTGACTACTCACCCGACGGTTTGGTGGAAAGAGCGTTGCTTGGCCTTCCAGTTCAACCTGATCTGAGAATCTGGTCTTGTTTAACTTGCAACAGATGTAAAGAGGTATGCACCTACGGTGTGGAATATCCAGAGTTCATCAGGGGGATTAGAAGTTTAGAGGAAAAAGAAAAAGGAGTTTGCGCACATGGTGAGCTGTATTCATTGATGAAGCTTTTTACATTCACGCATGAGCGAGAACAGAAAAGACTTAATTGGGTATCAGAAGACCTGAAAGTGTCAAATAAAGGAGATATTCTTTATTTCACGGGTTGTCTTCCCTATTTTGACATCGTGTTCCGAGACCTTGGAGTTGATACGGTTGAGATTGCGCGGAGCACGGTGAAGATACTTAACAAACTTGGAATTTCTCCGGTTGTAATGAACAACGAGGTATGTTGCGGGCATGACCTATTCTGGAACGGAGACCTTGAGACTTTTAAGAAATTAGCAGCCATCAATATCCAAAATATCAAGGATACGGGTGCCAAGAAAGTCATTTTCTCTTGTCCTGAGGGTTACAGGACTTTTAAGCTCGACTACCCGGAATTTTTCGATTTTGATTTTGAAGTCGTTCATATCTCAGAATTCCTATCTGAGAAGATAGAAGAGGGTAAAATCGAACTTCGTAAAATTGATGAAAAAGTCACCTATCACGATTCGTGCAGACTGGGAAGGCATCTTGGCGTATACGACGCTCCAAGGAGAGTTATCTCCGAAATAGCGAAGGAATTTGTAGAGATGGAGAGCAACAGAGAGAACTCATTATGTTGTGGCACTTCTGGATGGACCAATTGCGATGGTTTTTCCGAAGAAATAAGAAAAGAAAGACTGAAAGAATGTACTGATGCTGGAGCGAAAATTATGGTTACGTCCTGTCCAAAATGCCTGATACATTTCAAATGCCATATGAGCAATAGAAAGGGAGAATACGACATAGAAATTGTTCCTTTCGAGGTCCTGGTCGCAAGAGCTATGGGAGTGGTATAAATGAAGGATAGAGCAGTCCTCGTGATAGGCGGAGGAGTAGCGGGAATGCAAGCAGCTTTTGACCTCGCAGAAGCTGGAATAAAAGTCTGCTTGGTGGAGCGGACCCTCTCCATCGGCGGTCGTATGGCACAACTGGACAAAACCTTCCCAACCAATGATTGTGCCATCTGCATACTTGCGCCAAAGATGATGGATTGCTATCGGCATGAGAACATAGAAGTTCTCACTTTAAGCGAGGTGACTGCGATTGAAGGCGAAATTGGCTCTTTTAAAGTAAAAATCCGTAGAAAGCCGAGGTTCGTAGACGAGGCTAAATGCAACGGATGCGGAGATTGCGCAAGAGTTTGCCCGATGGGTATCCTGAACAAATTTGACATGGACCTCAGAGTCAGGAGCGGGGCATATATCCCATTCATGCAGGCTGTTCCGCTAATTTACGCTTTAGATAGGGACAAATGTATGCGATGTGGGCTTTGCGAGGCTGTTTGCGGAAAGGACGCGATACGATATGATCAAAAACCGGAGATAGTGGAGAGGAACGTAAGTGCAATAATCGTTGCCATCGGATTCGATCCTCTTGACCCTTCGGGGCTGACGGAATATGGATATGGGCGATATGATAACGTGATAACGGCATTAGAATTTGAGAGGTTGATCTGTGCTGCGGGTCCCACTGGTGGGCATGTGATTAGAAAGGATGGTAAAGAGGTAAAGAGAATCGCATGGATACAATGTGTGGGAGCGCGTGATACGCGAGATAACAGACCTTATTGCTGCTCCGTATGCTGCATGCACGCCACCAAGGAGGCAATCCTTACAAAGGAGCACTACCCCGAGGCTGCGACATTCGTATTGTATACGGACCTCAGATGCTTTGGAAAAGGGTTTCAGGAATACGTGAATAGAGCAGAAGACGATTACGAGGTGAAATATATAAGAGGAAAACCGGGAGAGATAAGGGAGAAAGAGAACAAGAATTTGGAGATATTCTACAGCCCTTCTTCAGACAGAGTGGAGAAATTGGAGGTGGACATGGTCGTTCTCAGTACTGCGCTAATACCCAGTGAGGGCGTAGAAGCGCTCGCTGAAATATTGGGGACAGAACTCGACAAATATAAATTCTTTAAACTAAAAGACTCTTACAATCCTACCGAAACTACACGGGCGGGGATATTCGTGGCTGGATATTGTCAAGCCCCAAGAGATATCCCGGAATGTATAGCACATGGTAGTGCAACGGCATCAAGGGCGATGGAAGTTGTATTAGGAGGTTCTTATGACCGAAGAGCTTAGAATCGGCGTATTCATCTGCCATTGCGGAATAAACATTGGAGGAGTTGTGGATGTACCAGCGGTGGTGGAATATGCATCTACCTTAGAAAATGTCGTGCATGCCGAACGCAATTTATATACCTGCTCTTCTGATGGGTTAGAATCCATAAAATCTGCAATAAATGAGTACGAGCTTAACAGGGTTGTCGTTGCGAGTTGCACGCCAAGAACTCATGAACCTCTCTTCAGAGCGACCTGTGAAGAAGCTGGGCTGAATCGTTATCTTTTTGAGTTCGTTAACATTCGAGACCAATGTTCCTGGGTTCACATGCACGAGCTTGAGAAAGCGACGGAGAAGGCGAAAGACCTTGTGAGAATGGGGGTAGCAAAGGCTGCTCTGTTGGAGCCACTTGAGGAATTAACCTCGGAGGTCACACCTTCCGCAGTTGTAATTGGCGCTGGAATAAGCGGCATGACTGCTGCACTTAGTATAGCAAAGAATGGATTTCACGTTCACCTTATCGAAAAGAAAAGAGAGATGGGAGGAATGCTTCGTCGTTTATACAAGCTTTACCCAACCGAAGAGCTTGCGGCAGAGTTCTTAGAGCAGAGGATAAAAGCCGTAGAAGAACATGAAAGAGTCGAATTGCATCTCTCCGCGTCCATTAAGGCTGTAGAAGGTTATGTAGGGAAGTTCAAAGTAATTCTGGATGAGAACGGAGCCGAGAAATCCATTGACACAGGAGTTATAATAGTAGCTACCGGAGCAAAGGAATTCGAACCTGAGGGTTTGTATGAATACGATGGCGAGAAAGTAATTACGCAATTACAGCTTGAAGAAAAGCTAAAGCGCGGGGATTCAAAACTGGACGGCATCGAAAACGTGGTGATGATTCAATGTGCGGGTGCGAGGGGCGAGGTAGTTGGGTATTGCTCTAAGATATGCTGTATGAATGCGATAAAAAATGCAAAACTGATAAAAGAGGCTAATCCAGATATTAACGTTTTCATAGCTCATAACGAACTCCAGGCGTACGGGGAGGAATATGAATTGTATTACAGAGATGCGAAAAAGGCGGGGGTCAGATTCCTGAGGTTCCCCTTGGAAAGAAGACCGAAAGTGATAAAGAGCGAGGGAAAACTTGTTGTAGACGTTTTTCACGAGAGGCTGCAGATGAACATTCCGCTTGAGGCTGATCTGGTGGTTTTATCCGTTCCTCTCGTGCAAAACCCAGATGCTGAAAAGCTATCAAAGATGCTTAAAGTCCCCTTGGGTCAGGACAAGTTCTTCTTTGAGGCACATGTTAAATTGCGTCCGGTTGACTTCGCCACCGATGGAATATTCCTGTGCGGGACTGCTCAAGGTCCAAAGGATATCGAAGAGAGCATCTCACAGGGCTATGCCGCAGCGAGTAGGGCGACAATTCCTCTCGCAAAGGGATACGTGAGTTCGGAAGCTATAATATCTTCAGTGGACGAAGCGATATGCGTGGGCTGTGGGATATGCGAATCAGTATGCCCGTATGGTGCAGTAGAAGTGGTAGAGACGGAAGAAGGTAGAAGAGCAAAGGTTACAGGTGTGAAATGCAAGGGTTGTGGCACTTGCGGGTCGAGTTGTATAAAAAGAGCGATTAAAATGCACCACTTTACCGATGAGCAATTGATAGCACAAGAAAGAACTGCTTTGGTGACGGAGGAGGTGGTATCCTAATGAAAGAGGGAGAGGTGAAGATAATAGGATTTCTGTGCAATTGGTGCTGTTATGCGGGTGCGGATTTGGCAGGTGTCTCTCGTTTTCAATATCCTCCAAATATAAGGATAATACGAGTAATGTGCAGTGGGAGAGTTGATCCTGTGATCATATTAGATACGTTTCTTTGGGGAGCGGATGGAGTATTTATAGGTGGTTGTCATCCTGGAGATTGCCATTACATGCAGGGTAATTATTATGCGGAAAAGAAGATAGAGATGGCGAAGCGGTTGTTAAAGGAGGCCGGGGTCGAGCCTGAAAGGTTGAGATTGGAATGGGTAAGTGCAAGCGAGGGAGAAAGATTTGCAGGAGTTATGAGGGAGTTTACGGAGGAGATAAAAGAGTTAGGCAAGATTAAATTTGAAAAGGATGAAATGGAAGCGGCATGTATAGCTGCTGCTGATTACAGGTTGAGAATATTGGCAACGAAGGAAAAAGAACTGCTGGAAGAGGGTAACAAGTACGGAGAAGTTTTTACGAGGCATGAGATGAATAGATTGCTGGATGATATGGTAAGAGAGGAATATGAAGCGAAAAAGATACTTTTGAAGTTAAAGAAGCCGAAATCGGTGAAAGAAATAGCAGCGGAGCTAAATCTGAAGCCAAACGTGGTGTTCAGGCACATTATGGATTTGAGAAGGTATGAATTGATTGAAGTCCATGAGATACGAGATAATACGCCGACTTATGTTGCAAAAGTAGAGGAGGGTGGTGAATGAGTGTTCTGGTTATAGGAGGAGGCTACGCAGGATTAAAGGCGGCTTTAGACTGTGCCAAGGATGATGAAGTCTTTTTTGTTTTGAGGACGCCGAATATTGGTGGGCTTTTTTCTAAGCTCCATTTAGTAGATGGAAAACATCCTTCCGAAATCTTATCTCCGCTTATAGAACAGATAAAAGAGAACGAGAAAATCCATGCCTTGACAAATGCAGTGGTTGAAAGAGTGAAAGAGGAGGATCACGGCTTCAAGGTGAGTATACGAAGGAAGCCAATTAGAATTGATGAGACAAAATGTGATTCGTGCGGTGAGTGTTTGAAGATATGCCCGGTTAAACCTCCGGATAGGTACAACGAATGGCTAATCAACAGAAATGCAATATATACGCCAGAGGAGGCACTTTTGTATGCGATAGAGCGAGAGACGCCATTCTGTCAAGCTACTTGCCCGGTCAGCCTGGATATCAGGGGTTATGCGGGATTAATTGCAGACGGCAAATTCAAGGAAGCTTACAACCTGATAAGAGAGGAAGTTCCTTTTCCTGGTGTATTGGGAAGAGTTTGCACGCATCCATGTGAGGACAGGTGCAAAAGGGGTTTGGTAGACGAGCCTATTTCAATTGCGAAACTGAAAAGGTTTGTTGCAGATCATGTTTATGAGAATTACGGGGAGGAGATAAAGCTTGAGCCCGTTCCTTCGACGAAAGGGAAAAAGGTGGCGGTAATTGGTGCCGGACCTGCGGGTCTGAGTGCCGCGTACGATTTGAAATCTTTTGGATATGATGTTACGGTATTTGAGAAGCTCCCGGTGGTGGGTGGAATGATGGCTGCGGGCATTCCAAAATATAGATTACCAAGAGAGATTCTGGAGAGAGAAATAGAATTTGTTAGGGGCGTGGGAGTGAAAATAAAAACGGGGGTGGAAGTTGACAAGAGCATGTTCGAAGAACTTCGCAAAACTTATGATGCTGTGTTCATTTCTGTTGGTGCGCATGTGAGTGGTAAATTGAGGATTCCGGGAGAAGATTTGGATGGTGTTGTACATGGTATTGATTTCCTTCGCGCCCTTAATCTTGGAAAAGAAGTGGAAATAGGTAAGAGAGTTGCAGTTGTAGGGGGAGGGAATGTTGCAATAGATGCAGCAAGATGTGCATTACGCTTAGGTTCAGAGGTATTTATTGTTTATCGGCGCTCGAGAGCGGAGATGCCGGCGTCGAAGGAGGAATTGGAAGCGCTGGAGAAGGAAGGCATAAAGATTATATTTTTAGCGAATCCAACGAAGATTCCGGGTTCGAGCAGAGTAGAGAAGATAGAATGTGTTCGCATGGAGTTAGGACCGCCGGATGAGACGGGTAGGAGGAGACCTGTGCCCGTAGAGGGCTCTGAATTTGTGATGGATGTGGACACGGTGATACCAGCGATAGGTCAAGCATCGGATTTAAAGTTTCTTGAGGGTAGTGGGGTTGACACACCAAAAGGGAGATGGATTAGCACATCAAAGGACTGCAAAACAACCGTGGATGGGATATTCGCAGGTGGTGATGCTGCAAGTGGGGCAGCAACGGTGATAGAAGCGATAGCAGCGGGTAAACGAGCGGCATTGAGTATAAATGAATATCTAAGCGGGGAAAAAAGAGCAGATTTTAAAGTGGAATCAGAGATAGACTTAGAGGAATACGAAGCCCGAGAAAAACTTAAACTTTCAAAGTATTATTTTTCGTTCAAGGATATAGAGCCCAAAGAAAGGGTGAGGATGCCTGAACTTCCAGTAGAAGAGAGGATAATGAATTTTGAAGAGGTGGAGCTGGGCTACGATGAGGCGATGGCAGTGGAAGAGGCGAATAGATGTTTGAGCTGCCGAAAATGTATTGGTTGCGGAATATGTGCGGAGATATGCCCTAAGGATGCGATAGAATACAACCAGGCAGAGGAGAGAACGGAGATGCAGGTGGAGAAGATAATATTTGCGGCTGAGATGGAGGAAAAGATCCCACCTGAGGAATATTTCGTGTATCAAAACGTGGTTACGCAGATAGAGTTCGAACGCGTGCTTAGCGAGTCAGGACCTTATGGTGGTATCATAATGAGACCGTATGACGGTGACATCCCGAAGAGAATTGCGTTTATACAAGTACAAGCGGACGAGGATGAATATTCACCCATCGCATTTAAATTTCTATTACAGGAAGCAAGGAGTGCAGAGGAAAGAGGTGTGGACTCCTGTATCTTTGCACGTGAAATCTACGAGGATACTGGAGATGTCAAATCCTTAAAAATCCAGGATATTAAGATAACAGAAACGGAAGAGACAAAGAATTTGAGATTGAAATATGCGGTTGAAGGAGAAAAGGAAGAGAAAGAGTTCGAGATGGTGGTGCTATCTCCGGGGTTCTCTTTGCCCGAACACGTTAAGGAAATGGGCAAGCTCGTAGGTGTAAAGCCAGAGGAAATCGAATGCAGGCTGCCAACAGTTGAGGTTGAGATAATGAAGACGGAGAAGAAAGGGATATTTATAGCTGTTTGAGAGTTGGTGAGACATAAAAGTTCAAAGACGACAGAGATATATACCACCGGGAACAACGAGGACATAAGTAAGATAAAAAGTCCGGTGGACAGCTTACAGATAAGAGGAGGGGAGGATGCTTGAAGATGGAAAAGTTCGACCAGAGGAAGACATATGCGAACCACGTTCGGATATACTACGTTATGTGCAATTCTGACCTTCAGTTTTTGTCTTTATACTCTCTTTTATCTTTACTTAGAATTAAACTTTTAGCATCTTTTGTTACTCGTTTGATAGTTAACACGACAGACCTTTCATCCCCATTTTTTATCTCATGAGCGTTTTCCCAACTTTCTGTATCCTTTTCAGGGTCAAAGATTATTATATCTCCTGGGCGTAAAGTTTCATGATTAGTTTCATGATAAAATTCTACTTTTCCTTCCAAAATATAATAAATCTCCTGAATATAATCGTGTGTATGTTTTTCCTGATTATTAGCCCCTTTACCTAGAATCGTAGTTATAATCTCTAAATCATGTTTACCTTTTTCTTTGACAAAAGCATAGTTCACTACTCTTTTTTTATCGTCAATTGGTGCATTAAATTCCATCCCACGCTTTTCTTCTGGTTGCCAATCTCTCGCATCATCTCCCCATTTTATTACTTTTACAATTTTTATCACCCCTAAACTAATAGGTCACTTGCTTTTATATATCTCCCTAAGACAAAAACTGGTCAGAACTCTTCGGAAACCTTCGGTTTCCTCGCCTCAGGCTTCGCCTTCTGGCACATAACAAGGATTACCCGACTCGTTCCGCTCGTCCACTTCGTAGCCTTCGCTTCACTCGACCCAAATCGAGCTAACGCGCGACTTCGGGTAATCCTACTGCTATACGCAACGCCGCAAAAATAAGATGCCGGATGATCTCAAAATGATCATCCGACCTTGCGTCTTTATTTTTTTATCCCTACAGCCGCCGTAATATCGGTCTTGGCGGAAGAACATCGAGCAACACTCTGTATTCGCCACTGTATTCATCGCCTTCATACATGTTGAGCGTGCCGTTGCCTATTCTGACACCCTCGTAGGGCATAACAGTTACGTTGATATGCCCTACAGTTTTGTTAGTTTCCGCGTTTCCTAAGGGACCCACGACGTCGGCGTAGAATGTCCGATTCCCATCATCCGTTTCAACAACAGACATGTTAACAAGTCTGTAGCGGTTTTCTCCAAGTCGCATGTGTCCCCGATAGAAGGGCGCCCCTCCTGTCATATTCTCTATTTCTGCTCTTATTTCACTGATACTCTTGTTCTCCGCCATAAGTCCTCTAATCTCGCTCGGATGGATGTGTCTTACCTTGAGGATGTTTACCCGGAG
>DAOUYX010000065.1 GCA_030665925.1 Methanosarcinales archaeon
CATTTCTTGCGTATCCTATTCTCACCGGCTCTGGTGCAATCACAACGCTATCAAAAGCAGATGGCTACATATTCATGGAGAAGGGAAAGGAGATAATAGAAGAAGGGGAAGAGGTGGACGTTGAATTATTTATTGACTGAACTACCACGCGGATAAAATCCCAACTGGTTGTTTATAGTCATTCCAGTAATAAATTACAAATAATGAACCACGAGATTCCACACGATTAACACAAGAAATACGGGTTAACTGGGAGTAAAATCGTCAACGGAACACTGAAAACTAAAATCTATTATTCTTCTCTCGTGGAAATCTGTGTAATCTGGTGGTTAATACTTTTCGGAATGACTATATTTATATTTGACCTTTTTATATGTACATACTATCCCGCCTTAACTCAGTTTGGAAGAGTGCGCGGCTGTAGAGTAGCGTTTTAGATCACCTCCCGAAGATCTTATTACCGCGCGCGGATACCGTGCTGTCCCCGGTTCAAATCCGGGAGGCGGGATTATTCAAAATGACCGAACTAAAAGAACTGCTAAAAAAATTAGCGGAGGCACATGGCCTTTCGGGCTACGAAGGGGAGATACAGAGCATCGTCAAAGCAGAGTTGGAGGATTATGTAGACGGAATAAAAATCGACCAGTTAGGGAATTTGATAGCCACGAAGCACGGTAAAAAACCTTCCGTTATGGTTGCTGCGCACACCGATGAGATCGGGCTTATGGTAAAGCAAATAACGGACGAGGGCTTCCTGAGGTTCTCGACCATCGGCGGCTGGTTTGACCAAACGCTGCTCAATCAACGGGTGATTGTACACGTGGAGGGTGGCGGTTTGTACGGTGTTATCGGCTCAAAACCACCGCATAAAATGAAGAAAGAGGAGCGAGAGAAGGTAGTAAAAGCAGAGGATATGTTTGTGGATGTGGGTGCGCAGAGCAGCGAAGAAGTGGAGCAGATGGGGATTTTCATCGGAACGCCAATCACCACCGATCGGCACTTTGTAAGTCTCGAAAATGACCGGGTTACCTGTAAAGCTTTTGACAACCGGTCCGGCGTTGCAGTGATGATAGAGGCACTGAAGAGGGCGAATACCGAATTTGAGGTCTATGCCGTGGGGACAGTGCAGGAGGAAGTAGGGCTGAAAGGTGCACGAATAGCATCGTTCGGGCTCAACCCCGATGTGGCGATCGCACTCGATACCGATATAGCCGGGGGGCATCCGGGAATAGAGAAGAAAGACACGACAATAGAGATAGGTAAAGGTCCGGTGATTACCGTTTCCGACGCTTCGGGTCGCGGCATAATAACGCCTCCTTCGGTATTGAAATGGCTGAAAGAGACCGCGGCACGTTCTAAAATCGAATATCAGCTCAGCGTATCGGAAGGTGGCATGACCGATGCGGCTATAATTCATCTCACACGGAGCGGCATACTTACCGGTGTGGTCGGCGTGCCCACGAGATATATCCACTCGCCGGTGGAGCTGTTAAGCCTGAAGGACCTTGACAACTGCGCGGAACTCGTTGCACGGGCCATCGAGCGAGTGGGCGATTTCTTCTGAAGTATGGCAGCGGTAAACTTCGGTGGTGTCGTCCCCTTCTCCACCATTGACTGGCGCGGAAAAGCCTCGATGGTAATATTCCTCAGAGGCTGCCCGCTCCGGTGCATCTATTGCCATAATTACAAACTCTTGGGAGACCCGAACTACGTTGAACCGAGCGAGATAGAAGCGGAGATCCTAAAAAACGCGGGTTTCATAGACGCCGTGGTTCTCTCCGGCGGTGAGCCCTTTATGCAACCGCACGCAATCGAAGCGATCGCGCAATTCGTAAAGAAGCGCTCGTTGTTCGTTGCCGTGCAGACCAACGGGTTTTATCCCGCGGTTGTCGAAGCTCTACTGGAGAAGAACCTCATTGACAAGATCTTTCTGGACGTCAAGGCGCCGCTATCTGATGAAACGCTGTATGAGAAACTGACAAAAGTCGCTGGCGTAGCGGAGCGAGTGCAGAAAACGCTCGCAGCTTGCATTCGGGCGGGCGTAGACCTTGAACTGGTAACGACGGTATTCAAGAACCTCGTTGGCGTGGAAGAGGTGAAGCGCATAGCAAAGGAGCTTGAAGAGGCGGGTGCTGCAAACTGCTCATACGTAATACAACAAGGTAGACCTGAACTTGTTCCGGAGCGCGTAATAGCCGAGGATGACGAGTTTAGCCGCGAGGAGCTGAAGGAACTCGCAGCAGGTGTGTACCATGCCGCGAGTCTGAAGAAAGTCAGGATCAGAACCAGAGAGCACGGCGAAGAAGCGGTTTTAGGTGGTTGGTGGTAAGTCAAAATGGTAAGCGTTTTTCTCGATGCCGTTCCCGCAAACATGCTTGTTGCACGGGCAGTTTGCAAAGATAACGAGGCTAATAATGCAACTTTCTTCTGCGTTGGGATGCTGATTCGGATACGGGGGGATAAGAAGCTCGTTCTGAATCGTGAGATTATCGAGCGGGCAATTGGCCGAAAGTTGACCGAAAACGAATGGCAGAGCGTTACCTGGAATTACATCGGTGCAATATCTAAAGCGGCACAAAACGAGCTGGTATTTGAGGATTCAGAAGAATCAAAAATCCTGGATGAGTACTGGGACAAACGGTTAGAAAGTCTAAAAAAGTAAAACTTAAAAAGTGCTTATCCTATAATCAGACAGCATGGTAAAAATTGAACATGTTTACTGGAAGGATAAAATTGGTGGGGAAACAGAGAGGGCAGCAGTAGATAGTTACAGCTACGGCTTCACCGTCGGTCCGCATGGCGAATGGGAAATGCTAATTGCAGGGGAGGATAAGGAAGTGAAGAAAGACGAACTCGTGAACATAAAGGTAGAAAAGATAGAGGTGCCCCCGAAGTCGATAGTTATGCCCTGCTTTATAATGCGACATGCACTTGGTGTAGTCTCTTCACTCACAAGTGTGGGGAAGCCGAAGCCTGTTGAGGAAAGGAGGGTTCTTGATGGGGTCGTTTTTCATCCATTAGCCGATGGCAAAGTGAGAAAAGGGGATTTACTCTGTATTGTGAACATATTTTATGCTGCATTAGAGCGAAGGCTTGCGCGAGGAGCTGCGGAAAAGTGGCTGCAGGAGAGGTACAGATATTAGCATTTGTCGGTGCGCCGGCGGCGGGTAAGACCGAAGCGGCAGCAGTCGCAAAGGAAGTGGGCATTCCTGTCGTTACGATGGGAGACGTGGTACGGGAGGAGTTAAGAAGGCGAAATCTTCCGTTAAGTGACGCAAATGCGGGCAGCATTGCAAATGAGCTGCGAGAGCGAGAAGGGGTGGATGCAATTGCAAAACGGTGCATCCCGCTTATAAAAGGTATAACAGACACGGAGAGGCAAAAATCGACAAAAGCAGTTATTGTGATAGATGGAATACGGGGCGTAGCAGAAGTAGAAACGTTCAAAAAAGAATTTGGCACGGATTTCGTTCTTGTCCGGATCGAGGCACCTCTCGACCTTAGGTATGAGCGAATAAAAACCCGTGGTAGGGGTGATGATTTGTTAAATATCGAGGAGTTCAAGGAGCGTGAGGAAAGAGAGAGACGGTGGGGTATGGGGGAAGCAATGGAAAAAGCCGATAAGGTTGTTAAGAACGAGGGCTCTTTGGAGGATTTTAAAGAGCTGATAAAAGGGATTTTAGATCGCCCAAACTGAATTTTTCACGAGTTATTTATACCATATTTACTGCACTTGCAGCTTCCGTGCTCTCTGTGGCAACCAATCGGTATTGCCTCTTGGCTCTGCTGCCCTTTCTCTCTAAAACACCGTCGAAATACATGCTTGCCAGATACGTTGATATAGTGCTCAGCCGCAAATTCTCCTCGAATACGGCTTCGTATATTCTCCTTATCTGTGAAGAAGTGAACCAACCCTTCGGGGCTCGTTCATCAAAGCGTAAAAATGCGGCTAATCTCTCTCTTATAGTGAGATCTTCGCTTTCCACATCGTAAGGATAATTGGTGGAAAGCGATAAACGCTGATTAACTAAGAAATTTTCAACGTCTTTTATCGCGCGAGATCCAAGTGCTTCGGCTACGGAATAAGCTACTTTCTCTATCGAGGTTATCTCTCTATCTCCTATCTTTACTTCCACCCGCAGATGTATCTCTTCCTTCACATCTTCACCCCTTTCAATGAACAAATGAAATATTTAACGAGGTTATATATAAATACATATGGTAACCCCCCATATTTCCATTGGAGCGAACTAATGAACAAGTGAATCATAAGCGGGAGTTAAAAACTTTATACCCTAAAAGATAAAATCTTTAGATAGTGAAGGGGCAAGCCGAAATTGGCAGAGAAGAGAGATTACTACACTATTTTAGGTGTGGATAGAGGATCATCGAAGGATGAAATAAAGCGTGCTTATCGGAGATTAGCGAAGAAATATCATCCTGATTTGAATAGGGAGAACCCAAAAGAGGCGGAAGAGAAGTTTAAAAAGGTATCCGAAGCTTATGAGGTGTTATCAGACCCGCAGAAGCGGGTGAATTACGATAGATTTGGGCGGGCTGGTGTTGATTTTGGTCCTGGAGGATTTGATTGGTCTGATTTCACAAGATATAGCGATGTAGAAGATATACTGGGAGATTTATTCAAGAATTTCTTTGGTGGTAATTTCGGATTCGGTGGAAGCCGAAGTGGTCGAGCAGGTACAGGTTCTTCTCCATTTGACGTGTTCTTTGGCGGTGGAGGACAGGGCTATACAAGGGCAGAGGAAAGATACGGACCAGAAAGGGGAAGCGACATCAGATATGACCTTGAAATAGACCTTGAGGACGCAGCGAAGGGAATGGAGAAAGAGATTAACCTCGTTAAAGAAGAGAGTTGTCCGTCGTGTAACGGCACAGGTGCGAGTTCAGGAGGATTAGAGACTTGTCCTGCGTGTGGAGGCTCGGGGCAGGTAAGAAAAGTGCAAAGGCAGGGCTTTGCTCAGTTCATGTCCATCTCCGCCTGTCCGCGTTGTGGTGGTAGTGGACACGTGATAACGAAGCCGTGCAAGAATTGTAATGGTACCGGAAAAATCAGAGTGAACAAGCAAATATCAGTGAAGATACCGCCGGGTGTGGATACTGGGAGTAGATTACGGATTGCAGGTGAAGGAGGTGCGGGGGAGCGAGGAGGACCGCCAGGCGATCTGTATGTGATGACGCATGTGAAAGAGCATGAATTCTTCAAAAGGGTGGGTAATGACCTATTTTGTGAAGTTCCGGTTCGCTTCGCTCAAGCTGCATTTGGCGATGATATAGAAGTAAAGACGATAGATAGTAGCAGTGCACGGATAAAGATACCTGCCGGCACGCAATCGGGCACGGGCTTTCGGTTGAAGAACAAGGGAATGCCAGATTTAAAGGGGTATGACAGAGGGAACATGCTGGTGCGAGTGAAAGTCGTAACACCAAAGAAACTGAGCAAAAAGCAGAAGGAATTGCTGTATGAATTTGATAAAGAGGAGCAAGGGCAAGAACAAGAGCAAGAACAAGAGCAAGAACAAGAACAAGAAGAGGGAGGAGTAAAGCAGAAGAAAAGTTTCTCCTGGTGGAGCAAGAACAAACAGAAGTAGAAGTGAATAATATATGAACGAGGAAGGTGAGAGGTATGAGCGCGAAGAGCGAGATAAGGACCCCGATACTATCGGTTGTGGGACACATAGACCATGGTAAGACCACGTTACTTGATACACTACGTGGCACAGCAATAGCAGAGAAGGAAGCAGGTCGAGTCACGCAACATATAGGTGCAACAGAAATTCCTATCAGTACGATAAAGAAGATTTGTGAGCCCTTGAAAAGGGACTGGACGGGAATAGACGTGCCCGGTTTGCTTGTCATTGACACTCCTGGTCATCATGCCTTTGCATCCTTGAGGAAAAGAGGAAGTGCGTTAGCTGACGTGGCGGTTATTGTGGTGGACGTGATGGAGGGCTTTCAGCCTCAGACCTACGAATCGTTGAACATTTTACGATTATTAAAAACCCCCTTCGTCGTGGTGTTGAACAAAATAGACCGGATAAAAGGGTGGACGTCGAAGAATAAGCCGTTCCTTATTAATTATACAGATCAGCCGGAATATGCACGTAAGGAAGTGGATGCGCGAGTATACCAGATTGTAGGCGATCTCTACGATAAAGGCTTCTCGGCGGACCGGTACGACCGGATAAAAGACTTCGCAAGGAATGTGAGTATCGTGCCAGTGAGTGCGAAGACTGGAGAGGGCATTGCGGATTTGCTGCTCGTGCTTATCGGCTTGTCACAGAAGTTCTTTGAACGAACCTTGCAGCTTCATTTAGAAGCCGCGGGTGTCGGCACGATATTAGAGAGGAAGGAGGAAAAAGGTCTCGGAACCACGATTGACGTGATTTTATACGACGGGAAGCTCAGTGTGGGCGATACGATCGTTGTTGGAAGCATAGAGGAGGAGCCAATAGTTACAAAAGTGAAGGCGTTGTTGAAGCCACACGTTTTGCAAGAGATAAGAATGGAGCAGAGATTTGAGCGAGTGAAAACGGTGAATGCCGCTTCTGGTGTGAAAATAGTTGCTCCTGATTTAGAACTGGCGCTTCCGGGGTCGCAGGTGCGAGTGGTGAAAGGAGACGCTGCTACGCTTGACCACGTGATGAACGAGGTGAAGAGCGATATAGCAGAACTGAAGCTGGAGAGAAGTCCAGAAGGGATAATTATAAAGGCAGATACCATGGGCTCTTTGGAAGCGCTTGCTATGGAGCTGAAGGATGAAGGAATAGAGGCGATAAAAAGAGCAGAAGTGGGTAATATATCCAAACATGACGTAATCGAGGCTACTACGGTTAAGGACCGTTATTTCAGGGTTATTTTGGGCTTTAACGTTGGTATACTACCGGACGCGAAAGAAGCGGCGTTGCAAGCAGGAATGCCGGTTTTTATAAACGACGTTATTTACCGATTGATCGAAGATTATGAGAATTGGGTTAAGGCTGGGAAGGAGAGAGAGAAGCGGGAGCTTATGGAACGGGTGAGCACGCCGGCGAAGATAAGGCTACTGCCGGGATGCGTGTTCAGGCAAAGCAAGCCGGCTGTTGTAGGTGTCGAAGTTCTATCGGGGAAGATAAAGACGGGTGTGGAATTGATAAAAGCGGACGGGACAAACGTCGGGGCGATAAACGAGATACAGGATAAAGGAAAGAGCATAAAAAGTGCAGAACAGGGTATGCAGGTGGCAATTGCAATGAAAAAACCAACCGTGGGACGGCACATACATGAGAATGACGTTTTGTATGTAAATATTAGTGCAGAAGAGACGAAAGCACTAAAAAAACTAAGCGGAGTGCTGTCACCGGATGAAGAAGCAGCATTGGAGGAATTGGTGGAGATTAAGAGGAAAAGGGCTTCCGGGTTGGGGTGAATGGTGTGTGCATTAAACCATAGAGAATTTTGAAAACCCCCTTGGGTATACAACTTTTTATATGTTCATACATATAATCATATATTACGAAAACTTTAATAGGCTTCTGGCAGAAGGAGGCGTACAAGCGAGTGGAACAGCTTGGCGATCGGCTGGCGGAGATTAAATCGCTGATGGATTGGGAAGCGTTTCTTTCGCCCGATAGTGGGCGATATGTACGATAACAGGAGCGAACGAGGCGGCAGACCAAACATCGATGAGGTGGTAATGGTCAAGCTTCTCGTGCTCCAGCAGTGGTACGGGCTATAAATCCGATCCTGAACTCGAGAGGCAGGCTGTGGACAGGCTCTCGTTCATGAACTTTCTTGGATTTCCAGAGGACATTCCGGATTTTACGACAGTATGGTATTTTAGAGAGCGGTTAGCGAAGACCGGTAAGGATCGAGCGATCTGGACTGAACTCCAGCGACAACTCGATGCTTT
>DAOUYX010000051.1 GCA_030665925.1 Methanosarcinales archaeon
GATATGTATACCGATGTTGGCGGTGGTGAGACAAAGTCATTTGAGGTTACGGTAACTGTTCCCGAAGGAACGAGAGGCGGCACCTATGAGTTCGAGATAGAGCTGATAGGTGATGGGACAGTGCTCGGGACACAAACGGTCATTATAACAGTGCCTGAAACGCCAACGCCAACCCCCACCTCACCCCTAAGTCCACCACCCACCAAAGAGCCCGAAACTCCTATTGTGTCTCACCTGGAAAACTGCAATCTCTCTATAAAAGAGAACGGAGATACCATAATCAGCTTCTCATTCCGGCTATCACCAGGAGAAGAAGCAAATTGGCTGGCTAATCGTTTCGAAATTGCCAGAAGTATGGAGATTGCGTTAGAAAAAAGGTTGAGGAAGGATGTAGACGTTCTCAAGATTTCGAGTAGAGAGAACACCTTCATAATACCGGATCTGATCGAACCACAAGATAAAACGTACACCATGCCGGAATTGGATCTGCGAGCACTAGAGCGAGATTTTCAAAAAGCTACTGAAATGGTTACTGACGAGCAAATCCTGGCGATAAGCCTTGTACCGACAACTGCCTCGATTGAATTCCCAGACGCGTACACTAAAACGTTTGAGGATACCAAAGTAGTTCCAGAGACTTCTCATACTATCTCGGGAGAGATAGAGCCGTGGATAACGATAATTCATCCACCCTCGGGAGCCGTACTTCAGAATGCTACTACCATCCATGTTAGGGGTAGCGATGCGATAACAAAAGTTTCGCTTTTGATTCAGGGGACGAGGTGGGAAGAAAGACTTGAAGATGACGCATGTCCGTTTGTTTTCGAATGGAACATAAGTGACCCAAATGTAACGGGAGGATCTTATAGGATAGAAGCTACAGGGTTTGTGGGGGAGGAGGAGGCAGAAGCAGAAGCTATAAACGCCTCTACACTTGTGGACGTTAAGAAGCCGGCAGCCCCGATAGCCACCGTGATTATCATTTTGGTAGTCAGTATCACTGCGGGCGGAGTCGCGGCAGCAGGAGCTGCTGCATCTGGTATGCACGGTCTTGGTGAGCTAAGGCTCAAGTTCTCTTTCCATCGAAGCGTCTTAGCTGCAAAGTTCCGCACTTCTATATTGGGTGATTTGCTCCGGATTGCATTTTGTATTCTCGCTCTTTCTGCTGCTTACACACTACAATGCACACTGCTTATGAAAACGGTGTCTTTCAACACGCCCTTTTCTGAAGAAGCGATGAGTCTACTGGTGCCAACCTTCGAGGGCTTTGCGCCGAATGCACTTAGTATATTCTATATAATAATAGCGCTGGTGGGCACTGTCATCTTGGTTAGAGAAGTTGCGCAGTATTTCTTGGCATGGCTACTGGGCGCAGAAGTCGGGGCGATTATTGATCGTACTGCTTCCGTTTTTATGCTCGGTTCAGGAATCTTCGGACATCCTTTTGGATACCCACTGAGGGCTGTTATCTGGGAGGATTTGAGCCCACGAGTAAAAGGCTTTATCAGTCTCGGAAATATCATGAGTCTGTTCTCATTGTTAGCATTCTTCTATTATCTCTCGTTCGTATGGTATCCTGACGCGTGGTGGGTTATTTGGGTTGGTGGCGTTGGCATCCCCGCCGTGACGATGACATTGATCTATTCCTTAATCCCCTTTGTGGGTGAAGAAGGCACAGTGATCTATGAATGGAACAGGCTCCTTGCAATCATATTATTTGTAATTGCGGGATTTATATACCTATCGTTAACCTTTAACTTGTTTGATCCGTTAACGCTCCAATTCAGTATAGGGATGTTTTCTCTGAGTATTTCCGGGATTATGATAGGCGGTTTGCTCCTATATAAATTTATGGGGTGGATTAATTTAATTTAATCTAACGTAACGTGAGGAGAGCATACAATAAAAGAGTTAGGAGGTGAGGAAAAATGGAAAAAAAAGACGTATCGGAAGTGAAATGTGCAAACTGTGGAAAGGTCGTTATTAGTGCAGAAGCCAACTTTTGCCCGAACTGTGGAAACCCTCTGCATGTAAAAGAGATAAAAACAAAAGACCCGGTTATCAAAAAGCTTATTAAAAAGGGCGTGATTGCAGAGGACGAGAAAGTGCTGTATACCGCTCAGCAGAAGAGGTGGTATAAGTTAATCTGGCCGGGTCGGATAATTGTCACTGATGTTCAGGTGATATTCTACACCATAACGTGGTTTGGTTACAATCTGGACACGTACGGTTATGATTTCTTTCATAACATCAGCGTTAGACGATGGCTTTTTTCAAGTAGAATCAGTTTCATAACTCGACTTGGTGTTGCAAAAATGTGGGGTCTGCCCCATGATGCTGCAAGTGAAGCTATGCAAGCGATTGGCAGAGGCATACGAACTCGGGTTGCATTACAAGAGGAGCCTTTACATAGAGGGGAATGAATGTCGTAAAACTGCTTCGCAGAGTGTGTATGCATACCGAACCATTTAGAAAGATAGACCTTGTCCACGTTTAGGTATACGTAGTGATAAATACATTACAATGTAAAAATGGATAGGACCGCATACTGAAAGGCACTCCGACTACAACCTGCACATATGAAGAAAGGTATCTACGGATAATGATAACGAACGATCTACTCACGCGCAATCCAACCGATTTTTACCGCTTTAGTTTCGTTCCCGAACAAGTAAAAGCTCCTTGCTTCATCTTTATCCACTTTTCTTGATCCGTACCAATCACATTCCCGCACGGGCATTTGACTTCATTTCCTTCTCTCACACTATAATCCTCAACTATCCGGGCTTTCCAGCAATGCCACAACCTGCCTTTGCCCAGCTTTTGATATCTAAAAACTTTCCGTTGACACCTGGCACATCGTATGGTAATCATAGCTCGTACCTTACTTTACTTTACTTTACTTTGCCTTACTTTCTCTCCTTCTCTCAAAATAGCTCTAACCGCTAATAATTATAACGATGCTAACGTAATGCAAAAGACAATAATGGTAATATCCAATAGAATCACAAACGTTTTTTGAACGGGTGCTTGATATTTGTGCGCTTTCTTTATTTCATTGCGATACATAATTGTTGTCGATATGACGACGAATAGATACGCCAAAAAACACCAGAAATAAATAGTTAAAAGAAGATGGTGGATTTCCATATTGGCAATCCCGAGTGCAACAGTTAAACAGCTAAAAGCAAAAAATAAGGAAATAAAGTGTATTTGCTTTGATTTCTCGTACGGAAATACTATTATTAATATAAAAGAGATACAACCAATTATTCCAATAACTTGGATTAATCCAACATTTAACGTTAAATATGAGCCAATGTTAACCCACACAAGCGACATCATAATCGCAAAATAAGTTAATCCAGCGCTATATAGTAGCATTGATGTACGATTTTCCGGGATTGTATATCCTAAATCGCAATAGTAATGCCACCAATAGAGATATTTCTTATGATACGTCAGCATTGCGAGATGACTCAAAAGAAAAAACATAACCACACCCGAAATGCCTAAGATTAGTTCACTCATACGTCATTCCTCATTTTTCCTGATTAACGGTATTTCCTCTTTTTAATTTTTGGTTGGGAGGGTTGATAAGTCAAACCTTTTAGAAAAAGGTTTAATCCAAAACATCTGAGTTTCTTTGATCCAACTTTCTTTTAAGCCCTTTCGGGGCTTGCGGGGTGCGTGGGGCAGAGCCCCACATAGAAAGTTTGATGTCTGGCCCCTTATTTCAATACGTCTAACAACGCAACCCGCTCTAACACCAGCATCTTCAACTTCTGCTCGCCCACCGCGTTTAGTTCCTCCTCCGTTATCGCAAAAAACTTCTTCAGTTTATCCCTTTTATGCTCATTATGTTCTACGTCCAATTCCAATTCCCGTATCGGCTCCTCCTTCATCCCTGTCTTTCTCTTCACTTCCTCCGCAACCAGCTCCAAATCTTTCTCTCCTCGTGCATCAACAATAACAATTGCAACTTTTTTATCGCCTTCGGTCACACCCATTGCCAATGCTCGTTCTATCTGCCTTTTCCCCGCCGCGTATAAAAGAATCTCCAAGCCCAAATCGCTCGTTATGCTCTTTTTCTTCGATACTGCTCGTATCGCCTTCGTCACTGCGGAGGTTATGTGCTCCTCACCCGCGATCAGCACTGCGTCCATGGCTTGTATGGTTACGGCGTAGTTTTTACTAATCTCCCGCAATACAGCGAGGAAATCCTCTACCGCTGCTATACTCACGGTACCAGCAATTATCTTGCAATTCGATTTTGGACTGTTCATCAGCGATTTTTGTGTTATATGTATCTCTGTTCCATCAACACTTCCGCATTTAATATGGACGCACCGGAGGCACCCCTTATTGTATTGTGACCCTGTACAATATACTTTATCTCGTTTTCCATTCTCCCAGCCCTTATTCGCCCTACCGACACGCTCATTCCGTTGCCTGCATCCCGATCCAACTTCGGTTGTGGTCTATCCTGCTCCTCCCGCACTATTATCGGCTTCTCAGGGGCGAAAGGCGTTTTTATATCGCTGGTAAAGTTCTTAAACGCTTCTTTTATCTCATCAGCACTCACGCCTTCTTCGACGTTCACCCACATCGCTTCTGTATGACCATCCATTACCGGAACGCGATGGCACGAAGCGCATACAGTGAATGGTGCATTTTTTATCTCGTTTCCTTCCAGCGTGCCGAGAATCTTGAGGGGCTCGCTCTCCATCTTCTCCTCCTCTCGCCCTATAAACGGTATCACATTATCTATTATTGCCATTGACGGCACACCCGCATACCCGGCACCCGATACCGCCTGCATCGTTGAGACGTGCACCGCTTTTATCCCATAGCGCATCAACGGCTTCAAACTTAACGTCATAACGATCGCCGAGCAGTTAGGATTCGTTATAATGAATCCGTCCCAGCCCCTCCGTGACTTTTGCTCCTCGATCAGTGCTAAATGGTCAGCATTTATCTCAGGAATAACCAGAGGGACGTCCTTTTCCATTCTGTGCACCGCAACGTTACTGGAAACCGCACAGCCAGCCCGTGCACATCTCTTCTCCACTTCGCTTGCTATTTCTCCCGGCAATGCAGAGAACATAATCGCGATGTCTTCGTTCTCTGAAGTGCCAACGTCATCCAGCGATTTTACCACCATTTCCGCAGCTTCATCAGGCATCTCAGAAGGTAAGAACCACTTAGCCACCTCTTTGTACTTCTTACCCGCACTCCTCTCCGAAGCAAACAGCGCGCCAAGCTCAAACCACGGATGACCGTCCAGGAGCTGCACGAACCGCTGCCCCACGCTTCCCGTTGCACCCAGAATTCCCACTTTTCGTTTTCTCATAAGCCCCATCCATAAATCCTTCTTCTGAAAAGGATTTAAATGTTAAAGGTTTTTATGCAGGTATTTAGAGTAGATATATGTATAAAGGGTGATAAACAGTAATGGCAAGATTTCCAGAAGCTGAAGCAAGGCTCTTCCGGGTGAAAATATGCATGGATTGTAATGCACGAAATGCAATGAGGGCGAAGCGGTGCCGGAAATGCAACTCGGATAACTTGCGGCTGAAATCCACGCATAGGGGCAAATAAATAAACGCTCGCTCGCTTGTTTGGCTTGGTTGGCACTCACTCACTGCGGGAGTATTAATCCAATCTATGAGAAAGGGTAAAGTAATAGCGGTAGCGGGAAAGGGAGGAACCGGAAAAACAGCTATTGCCGCTCTGTTAATAAGGGAACTATTGAACGCTCAAGGAAACGAAGACGTTTGTATATTGGCTGTGGACGCGGACGCTGATACTAACCTGCCTGACGCGCTCGGCATATCGTATGCTAAAACCGTTGGAGATATACGAGAAGGTCTGCTGGAGGAGAAGCAGCGAGACTTTACCTTGGATATACGATCGCAATTTGAGGGTAAAATTGCGGGGATTATAGCGGAAGAGGAGCGCTATGACCTGCTGGTCATGGGTCGCCCCGAAGGACCGGGTTGCTATTGCCCGGTAAATCACATCATACGGATGATTATCGATACCCTGGCGAAGAACTACGATTACACGATAATAGATTGCGAGGCAGGTTTGGAGCATCTCAGCAGGAGAACGACACGGGACGTAGACGTCATGCTTGTGGTACTGGATACGACCTTGAAGAGCATAAAAACCGCGTTACGGCTGAAAGAGATTGCGGCAGAGATAGATATTGACGTGAAGAAACTGGTAATTATGGCGAATAAAATACCCGACGGTGCGGATAAGATGATGGTAGGGGAAGCGAAGCGATACAATCTCGAAATAGAGGATATAATACCATTTGACCCGTTAATCTCAGAATACGACACTAAAGGAATACCGATTGTGGATTTACCCGACGGTGCTCCTTCGGTTATCGCAGTGAGGAGGATAGTGGAGAAGCTGCTGTGATGCAGGGATGATAGATACCGGATAAAAATGAAGATATTTGTCAGTGGCACGGTGCAAGGTGTTGGTTTTCGTCCGACAGTATATAGAGTAGCGAAATCACTGGGGTTGAAGGGCTATGTGCTCAATAAAGGCTCAAACGTCGAGATAGGCATAGAAGGAAGTGGAGAGAAGGGAAATTTCTTGGATGCGTTGCAGAAGAAGTTGCCTCCGCTTGCCGCAATTGATAAAATCGAGATAAAGGACGATCCTATTGTTGGCTATGACGATTTTGAGATCATAACCAGCTCAGAGGGGAAAAAGACTTCTGTTACGCCGGTGGATACGGCGATATGCGATGAGTGCGTACGAGAGCTGTTTGACGAGGATAACCGTCGGTATCTCTATCCGTTTATTAATTGCACCTCCTGCGGCGCCCGGTTCTCGGTCATTGAGAACGTCCCTTACGATCGGGTTAGTACCTCGATGCGTGAGTTTAAGATGTGCGAAGATTGCTTCGCGGAACACACAAATCCTATGGACCGGAGATTTCATGCGCAAACGACTTCTTGTACACGCTGCGGTCCGAAGTACACGCTTTATGACAGAGCGGGGACGGTGCAGGATGATAGAAATCCGATAGCGACCTTTGCACAGTTGATTGATGAAGGATCGGTGGGAATAGCCAAGAGCTGGGGTGGCATGCACATTATCTGCACATTTGAGCAGGCGAATCGGATGCGGGAGCTCTACGGTAGGCCCGCAAAGCCTTTTGCCGTGATGTTCCGGGATTTGAATGCAATAGAGAGCTATTTGGAGTTAGAAGAAGATGAAGAGAAATTGCTGACCTCGACACACCGGCCAATTGTGCTTTTAGATAAGCGGTCGTTTTCAGAGGATCTATCGGCTATTTCACCGGGATTGAGGACTGTTGGCGCGTATTTACCATATTCGGGTTTACATTACGTTCTGTTCAGTTATCTGAACGCTGACGGGATCATAATGACCTCTGCAAACGTTTCGGGAGAACCAATGGTCATCAGAAATGAGGCGGCATTCGAGTTAAACGCGGATTACTTTCTCTTACACAATAGGAGAATAGTGAACCGGCTGGACGATTCGGTCGTTCGGTGTTATGAAGGCGAGAAATTCTTCCTGCGAAAATCACGGGGTTTTATCCCGACGTTCCAAAAAGTCCCGTATACCGATAGGATCTTGTCCTTAGGCGCGATGGAGAACGTCTCGTCCAGCATCTCAAAAGAGGGTAATGTTTATACAAGTCAATACATCGGCAGTACGTTTCATTATCCCACGGTAGAATTTTTAGCGTCCGGTACGGAGCACCTGCTGAAACTTTTGGGGCTGTCGCTGGCCGACATTGATGCAATTGGCGTAGACCTGCATCCACGATATTCAACGAAGAAGTACGGCAAAACGCTGGCTGAGGATTTTCAAATCGAATTGGTCGAGGTGCAGCATCACTGGGCGCATGCAGCTTCATTGATGCTCGATAAGGGTGTGGACGAAGTAGTTGCGTTAGCCTTAGATGGAACGGGCTACGGAGCGGATAGGAAAGCGTGGGGTGGAGAAATCCTCTGCTCGCGCTATGAGTCTTTTGAACGCGTGGGGTCGTTGGAGGAGATACCGCTTATTGGTGGCGAGATGGCGATAAAAGACATCAGAAGGTTGGTGTTTGCGATTCTTTCGCTCTTGGGCAGAGATGGAGATGCGGCGCAGTTCACGACTGAAAAGGAAGCGAAGGTAATGGAAAAGCTCTTGAAGAAAGCACCGAAGACAAGCAGCTTCGGCAGGGTGTTGGATGCGTTGTCATGCTATCTTGGCATCTGTAACAGGATGACGTACGATGGTGAGCCAGCAATGAAGCTCGAACGATATTTGGCGCTGGGAGAGCCGACGTATGAATTTGAAACGTCCGTTGAACGCCGCACCAATCGTAAAATCGTTATGACACTGCCGTTGTTTGACCAATTAGCAGGGTATCGGATAAGCACGGAAAAGGATAAGGCAGACATCGCTTATTCCTTTGTCTTCGCTTTGATTAAGGAGATGGTGGAGATTGCAGCGGAGGCGTGCGATAGTACTGGCATTCCCGCTATCGGGATAACCGGCGGGGTCTCGTACGACGTGCCGATCGTCAGGATGGCGGAAGCGTTGGTAAAAGAAAAAGGATTAAAGTTTTTAACTCATGATAAGATACCAAATGGTGACGGTGGTATTTCCGTGGGGCAAAATGCTATCGTTGGGCATTTAAGGAACAGGAATAAAAGTTAAGTACGATGTGTTTGGCAATACCGGCGAAAGTGGTGGAAATTAGCAGTAGTGAAGAAGGAGTAAGGAGAAAGGCAAAGGCAGATTTCGGTGGCGTCTCTCGTGAGATTGACATCTCATTGGTAGACGTAAACATAGGCGACTACGTCATTGTTCATGCGGGCTTTGCCATCGAGATAATAGACGAGCAGGAGGCGAAAGAGACGCTTAAAGTGTGGACGGAACTGATCGAGAAATATGAAGCATTGGCTTAGATTAATTCTCAACTGCAACGTCCGTGAG